>JAWXBT010000230.1:0-6714 GCA_034440315.1 bacterium | reverse complement strand
GTATAAAGGAGTAATTGTCGACCTTCCAGAGCTATTCTGAGGCCTCCTATTGGCGGAATGAATTATAAGTTATATTGTTGAGTTCTGGATCTAGTAATTCAAATTATGCAAAAACTATCAAAACTAATTCTCCTACTTTTATTATTCTCTTTTGCTAAGAGCACACGTAGTCATGCTGACGCTGCACCAAACATCTTGTTAATTATTTCTGATGATCAAAGATATGATCAACTCGATTACATGCCTAAAACTAAAGAGTTGATATTTTCAAGAGGTCTTAATTTTAGTAAAGCATATGTTACAACCCCGAGTTGTTGTCCGAGCCGGTCCTCTATTTTTACCGGTAATTATACTTCTAAACATGCAGTAAAAGGAAATCGATATGTTTTAAATCAGAGAACGGTATCTGAAATACTAAAACAAAATGGTTACTTTACTGGATTGGTTGGAAAGTTTTTAAATACCTCCAATGGATTTCCTGCAACCGGATTTGATTACTGGATCGGGTTTAAAGGAGGCAGTGCTCTCTATAATGATCCAGTTTTAAATGTTCAAGGACAGTTTCGGCAAGTCTTTGGTTACATAACCGACATTCTTAAAGATTATGTTTTAGAGTTCATTAATCAATCATCCTTAAGCGAGAAACCTTTCTTTTTGGTATTTTCTCCCAATGCTCCACATTGGCCAGCTATACCAGCCGTTCAAGATAAGACTTTATATTCTAACTTACCTCCCTTTCGACCAGCTAGTTATGATGAAGCAGATAAATCTGACAAGCCCGCCTGGGTAAGAAAAATTCCACTGACCCCAACTCATATCAAAGAACAAACAGATTTATTAAGAATTGCAAAACTGAGAACTTTGGCTTCTCTAGATCGATCTATTGAAGAAATTATTCAAACTCTACAATCAAAAAATCTCTTAGCTAATACTTTAGTTATATTTATTTCTGATAATGGCGTAATGCTTCTAGAGCATGGACTGCGTGATAAGGATACACCATACGAAGAAGCTATTCATGTGCCGTTCGCCATTCGGTATGATCCCATTATTTCAACTCCAAGAATTGCTTCAGACTTAGTTGCAAACATAGATATTACTCCCACTATTTTAGATATAGCTGGTATCACAATTCCCGGCAGTATTGACGGAAAATCTTTAAAAGAAGTAATGCAAGGAGGTTCTCTTTTAAGAAATGAAATATTATTAGAAAGCTGGCGTACTAAAGGAGAAGATGGAGGTAGTGAATTAAGAATCCCATTCGCTGCAATTCATACCGGATTTTATAAATACATAAGAAACAAAAGAGAACTTTCGGAACTTTATGATTTAAATAACGACCCTTTTGAATTAAATAATCTGGTAAAGAATTCAGATTATAAGGTTATCAAAGAGGATCTTTCCAAGCGTCTTAAAGCTTTGTTGAAATCAGTCAGAAATTCAACCTCATTTTCGAAACCAAAAGGGGAGAAACTTCCTGATGGTAAATTTCATGTTTATTAATTAGTACATTGATATTATGGCAGTAGAAAAAGTTTTCATTCTTGGTGCTTCCGATAAAGTCGATAGATATTCACACATGGCTTTTAAGATGTTAAAAGATCATCAACATAATGTTGTGCCGATTAGTGCTCGAATAAGTACAATTGATGGAGATCCTGTTTGGAAAGATTTACCTTCAGCTTTTGCAAGTAACGGTTCTCCCGATACCTTAACAATGTATGTTGGACCTGATGTTTCATCAAAGTTAAAAGATCAGATAATTGCGGCTTCTCCCAAAAGAGTAATCTTTAATCCAGGTAGTGAGAATGAAGATTTAGCTGCAGGACTTCGGCGAGTGGGTATTGAGGTAGTGGAGGCTTGTACTTTGGTCTTATTAAGGACAGGTCAGTTTTAAATAAAACATAATGAAGAATGTTCTCTCCACATAGCGCACACGACACATAGAGGGAATTCTACTCGGTGCACTACCCTGGGCCTGAACTTGATCGAAGGCTGTACTCTCTATGATATATTATTTCTTAGATTCCCTTTAAATAATCCTAATTAATGATTATAATCATAATTGGTGGTGTATCCCTGCCATTTTTGGGGGGTGTACTGGTTTCGACGGGATTCAACGAGACTCTAATAAGCACGCCGAGGATTCCGATGGCCTCGTAAAAAAACGGAAAAACATAAATGCAAACGAAGATAGCTTGGCACTTGCTGCCTAAATATCAACAAGATCGGGCCTAATCGCCTGGTCGGTTGCAAGAGAGTTCGCCCACGGCTTTCATGCAACCCAAATTGTGGGCTTACCTTAGCTGGTGCCTTTACTGCTAAGGGACAATTCAAAGGATCGTTAGCAAAGTCCGTGTGGACGGTAGGCCTTGCTGATTAAAACAAACTGACCACTAAGCGCGTAGAAAGTTAGAGTTAAGGTTTTCCGGACGCGGGTTCGACTCCCGCCACCTCCACTTTAATAAATAGGGACGGAGCCCAATTATTTATAATAAATTGGGCTCCGTCCCTATTTATTGGGCATGAATAATTTTTGCAAAAATAAAGCAGGGATCTGAGGTAAGATCCCTGCTACGTGAGTGGGTGTGAGTATTCAGAGTGCTGTATCCATCTAGTACACTTTACCTAAAGCAATACATATGCCACCAGTAAATCCTTAGTATTATCAGTGGTATTTGCTACTTTGCATGAGGATATGTAATCCGTGTTTCCACTTGGTTTACAAATCTTGCACTGTAAAACTCATAAGCCACAATTGTATGGAGCTATATCTATATAATCAGGGAAATGACTACACTTTTTTAAATGCTTAAAAGTCAAAATTCTCTATAATAAAGATCTGTTCTTTTATAAAACTCCCCCTAACTTTTTTAACTATTTAATAGTGTTAACTCTTCTATATGACAGAGCCTGATTCTCACGATGATTTACAGTCTAATCCCAAATCAAAATCTAATGCTGGCATCGATTGGGATCGCGAATTTTGCAATCAAGATGTCAATAAAATCCCTACACCTAGAGAATTATTTTTAAATATTATCCCTGACGGTAGAGAGGTTGCTCCAAATATGGAGGTA
Source organism: bacterium (assembly GCA_034440315.1). Taxonomy (GTDB): domain Bacteria; phylum Bdellovibrionota_C; class UBA2361; order UBA2361; family J135; genus JAWXBT01. The sequence goes on along the minus strand of JAWXBT010000230.1, from coordinate 3,634 downwards.
CTTTCTACGCGACGGCCTTGGGAAGTCCGGAGGGATCGAGATGCAGTTTTAAGATTAGAACCAAGTCTTCGCGATTTCTCATTGGTAATGCGGAGTTTAGATTTAGCTTTTTTTATGAAAGGCAAGAATGAATGGGAAGAGAATAGTTACAATGGTAATTATGCACTAGTAGTAAAACCGGTCTCGAGTCGAATTTCCTCTGATTCCGAGGACGCGATTTCACTCCTCGAAGTTACTGATAGAAAATCTAGCAATTTTATTATTCCACCATGGCAATTATTGTTTCCAGGTGCAATTTCGGATTGTGACGAACCCATAAGGCGCAGCGAGTCAAACAAAAAAATTCCTAAAATAAAAGTAGCAGAAGGTATTTCCTTTGCTCCTGATGAGTTGATCTTAGATACTTATGAATTCGCAGTTTCTATTATTGTCGAGGCAGTTCAACAAGAAGAATTTCAGATATCCTTAGATACTCCAACAGGGGATAATCAATTCAATGCTTTTCCAATTTATTCTAGTGAAGGCTGGATTGAAGCCTTAGATAAAGTTCGCGAGGATTTTGCTAGGTTATCTCAAAAAGGTTTTAGAACCGTAACTTTTGCTGATATGACTTCAAGGCATTCTAGTTTTTTATCTGGATACATGATGGTTACTTTAAGGGGACAAGAAAAAATTATCGGTTCTGAAGCAAATTTTGAAGTTCCTACTGATATGTCTTCTTTTCGAATGTCTTCAGATGATGTTTTAACACTCTCAAATATTATATTAACAAGAAATGGCTTTGTACCCATTGAATATAAATTAGAATTTAAGAAAAAATCCCTCAATGGGATTGCTGAAATTGAGTTAAGTCCAATTGGTCCACTTAATGATCACAGTGCTCTTTGAGCTCGTAGTTTATTGTAACCATCTAGAGCCGCAGTTTTGTAACAACTGGTCAAAGTTGGATAATTAAAGACAGCATTAATAAAATAATCTAATCCAGCACCAAAAGATATTACTGCTTGTCCAACATGAATTAACTCAGTAGCACCCTCGCCAATAATATGAACACCAAGAAGCTCTTTTGTTTTTCTGTGAAAAATTAATTTTAATAATCCATCTCGATCACCAACTAAAAATCCTCGAGTATTTTCCATGTATCTTGCAACGCCAACTTCATAAGGAATTTGATGCTCGGTAAGCTCTTTTTCATTCTTTCCGACAATTGCAATTTCAGGAATTGAATAAATACCGTATGGCAAGGGAATTTGAAGTGGGTGGGCTTCAATATTAAACATATTACAAGTAGCCAGCCGACCTTGCTCTGCTGAAGTTGAGGCTAAAGCCGGAAAACCAATAACATCTCCAGCAGCATAAATGTTTGGGACTTCAGTTTGAAACTTTTCATTGACTTTTAGTAACCCACGAGTTTGTGGTGAGATACCAATTTTTTCAAGTCCTAGTTTATCAGTTGCGCTCTGTCGGCCTGCAGAGAAAAGAACACAATCAGTCACAATAACTTTGCCACTCTTTAGTTCAGTTACAACTTGTCCGTCTTCGCGCATTTTGCAGCGTTCGACCATTTCGCCAAGCTTAAATGTTACTCCAATTGCACGAAGTCTATAGATTAATGATTCAATAATCTCTTGATCTACGAAGTCGAGCATTTTTTCTCGACTATCGATAATTGTTATGGCAACTCCAAGAGCTGCAAACATGGAGGCATATTCCATGCCAATTACACCAGCTCCTACCACGGTCATTGTACGAGGAATATCTTTCATCTGCAAAAGATCATCGCTATCAAAGATGGTTGAGCCATTAAAATCAACATTTGGGGGACGGAAAGGTTTTGCTCCGGTAGCAATTACAAAAAAATCAGCACTTTTTTGCGAGCGTCCACTACTACTTTCTATTTCAACTGTATGAGGATCTAAAAACTTTGCATAACCATGGATTACTTCGACTCTATTTCTTACGAGCTGAGCATCAATAATTTCAATCTCGTGTTGAACAATATAGTTGCACCGAAAAGTTAAATCTGGCATTGAGATGTCTGATTTAACACGATAGGCTGAGCCGTAGATATTTCTTTGTCTAAATCCAGAGAGATATAGAACCGCTTCACGGAAAGATTTACTTGGAATTGTGCCCAGATTTACACACACGCCACCAACCACCTCCTTAGCATCAATGATTACAACTTTCTTTCGGAGTTTTGCAGCCTGTACCGCAGCTCTTTGACCGGCAGGTCCGCTACCAATTACAATTAAATCGTAGTGATTGTTTGAGGCACTTGCTTTGGATGGTGCTGGAATATTCGTGTTCATGTAAAGATATTTAACTATTAGTCGGTTTTACCTCTTATATAGTAGATGGTGAATTAAGAATTTGGAATCAACTATTAAGTAGGATAATATTATTTTTTAAGATCAAAACACATAAATGTTAACTAAGGAAGAGCTACAAAGATATTCAAGGCAGGTTATGCTTTCCGAGCTAGGAGAGCCCGGACAATTACTACTGAAGCAGAGTAGTGTCTTAGTTGTTGGTGCAGGTGGCTTGGGGTGCCCCGTTCTTTTATATTTAGCAGCTGCTGGGATTGGTCGTATCGGTATTGTAGATGGTGATACTATTGATATCTCAAATCTTCATCGACAGGTACTGTATACAGAAGAGGATATCGGCAAAGTGAAAGCAGAAATTGCTGCTCAAAAACTCAGAATAATAAATCCTCACATTAAAATTGAGAATTTTAATGAAAATCTTTCAGTTTTGAATGCCAATTCTTTAATTTCTAGATTCGATTTAGTTATTGATTGCTCCGATAACTATGAGACAAGATATCTTGTCAATGATTCCAGTGTTATTAATGATAAACCTTTTGTTTTTGGGGCAATCTATAAATTCGAGGGACAAGTTTCAGTTTTTAATTATACAAACATTAATGGTATTAAAGGTCCAACTTATCGCTGCCTTTTTCCACAACCCCCACCCAAAGATTTTATACCGAGTTGTTCTGAGATCGGCGTGATTGGGATTTTACCTGCGGTAGTAGGTTCTTTGATGGCAACTGAAGCAGTTAAGATCTTATCAAAAATAGGAGAGCTGCTTTCAGGCGAATTGCTAACATTTAATCTTTTGAGATCTGAATTTTCAAAAGTTAAATTTGTGAGAAATAATGAAGATGCTATAATTAAAGAGATTAAAGTTAATCCAAATAAATGTAATATGAATAATATTAGAAATAAAAGCATTACAGTTCAAGAATTAAAAAACTTACTTAATGACGGTGAGGATATTCAAATTGTAGATGTCAGAGAAACTGAAGAGTATTTAATTTGTAATATTGGGGGAGATTTAATTCCACTTTCTTCTCTACCTGAAAATTGCTCTAAGATTTCAAAAACAAAAAGAGTCGTTGTTCATTGTCATCACGGCATGAGGAGTCAAAATGCTATACAGTGGCTTTCTCAAAATATGGGTTTAACTAATCTTGAAAACTTAACTGGCGGAATTGAGGCTTGGTCAGTTGAGATAGATCCTAAAATATCACGCTATTGAATTGAAAAGTTTTAATATAGTTATCCCAATAAGTAATTTCCGAATACTCTTCGGGCCTGTTGCAAAACTCTCTCCTACTGCGAAAAGC
>JAWXBT010000229.1:0-3655 GCA_034440315.1 bacterium | reverse complement strand
TAGCTGTACTAAGAGACCTAAATCATCTGCTGTGACCTTATTTTGCTCAAAGGTCATGGCTTCTTTATTTAGAAACCCAAAAAGTTCAGATGTTAACCAATTCGAAACTGCCTTAGCATTTGAAGAAACTTCAAATGCTTTTGTGAAATAATCTATAAACTTTCTTTCAGAAGTTAAAATTCCAGCGTCGTAATCAGATAATCCATAAGTATCGATTAATTTTTGTCGAGCAGCTTCAGGCAAGATTGGCATTAAAGCTCTGACACTTTCGATCCAGCTTTCATTGATTTGCAGAACTGGCAGATCCGGATCTGGAAAATACCTATATTCAGCGGACTCCTCTTTACTGCGCATGGATGCGGTAGTCCCTGTTTGACTATCATAAAGTCTTGTTTCTTGTGAAATCGTTCCCCCATTTTTAATAACTGAAATCTGGCGAGCAATTTCATATTCCAGAGCTTTTTCAACAAACTTAAACGAATTAATATTTTTCAACTCAGTTCGTGTACCAAATTTAGTTTCACCAATTGGTCGAACAGATACGTTTGCATCACAACGTAGACTTCCCTCTTCCATATTACCATCGCAGACCTCCAAGTATCGAAGGATCTGTCTTATTGTCTTTAAATATGATGCCGCTTCTGAGGGAGTCCTTAGATCTGGCTCACTTACAATTTCTAAAAGCGGTACACCGGCTCGATTAAGATCAACCAGGGAGGTGCCACTTCTTGAATCATGAATATTTTTCCCAGCATCTTCCTCCATATGAATACGAGTAATTCCAATCGTACGGACAACACTATCCGCCATTCGAACAGTTATATGACCACGTTTACAAATTGGCTCTTCATATTGAGAGATCTGATACCCTTTAGGCAGATCGGGATAGAAATAGTGCTTTCTTGCAAAGCGATTGTATTTCTTAATTTCACAATTGGTTGCCAAACCCATCATGATTGCAAACTCGACAAGCTGCCTATTTATTACCGGCAAAGCTCCAGGCAATCCTAAAGTAACTGGATCACAAAGTTCGTTAACACCTTTTCCAAACTGAGTAGAAGAACTGCAAAATGCTTTTGACTTGGTAGTCAATTGTGCATGAACTTCTAAACCTATTACTGCTTCAAAATCCATAATAAAAATTCCTGCAAAGTTCTAAAATCCCTTAGGACATGCATTCATAAAATCACTAGCACTCTCGTAACATCTACCTGTTTTAAAAAGTGTCACTTCATCGAATGGTTTGCTAATTAAATGTAATCCAATAGGCAATCCTTTTGAGTCAAAGCCACAGGGCACGCTCATGCCAGGCAATCCTGCAAGACTGGCAGGAATTGTGAAAACATCACTTAGGTACATTGCCAAAGGATCGGAGGATTTTTCACCAATCTTAAAAGCAGTGCTTGGAGAAACGGGACATGCAATAACGTCGCAATCTTTTGCAAATGCATTTGTGAAATCGCGTGCAACCAATGCTCGAACCTTTTGTGCTTTTAAATAATAAGCATCAAAATAACCACTGGAAAGAACATATGAGCCAATCATGATTCGTCGTTTAACTTCATCACCAAAACCTTCGGCTCTTGTTCTGCAATATTGATCTAGCAAGTCTTTCGGATTCTCAGCACGATACCCATAACGACAACCATCGTACCTAGCTAAATTAGAAGAAGCTTCAGCCGGAGCTATAATATAATAAGTCGAGAGTGCCACTTCAGTATGTGGCAATGATATTTGAACAAGTTTTGCGCCTAACTTTTCTAAAACCTTTAGAGATTCTCGAATACAATTCTCGACTTCGGAATTCAATCCTTCGATGAAATACTCTTTGGGAATTCCAATCCGAAGTCCTGAGATGCTTCCTTTTGATGCAGCAACAAAGTCAGGCACTGCCTCTGTCACCGATGTGGAATCTTTTGGATCATGTCCAGATAAAACTTGAATTCCTAAAGCTGCATCTTCAACTGTATTTGCAAAAACTCCGATCTGATCGAGAGAAGAAGCAAAAGCAATAACACCGTACCTACTAACTCGTCCGTAAGTAGGTTTTACTCCAACGATTCCGCTTAAAGAAGCTGGTTGACGAATAGATCCTCCAGTATCAGATCCCAAAGATAAAGGAGTAAGCCTTGCCGCTACAGCAGCGGCGGAGCCACCACTCGAACCACCAGGAATACACTCTTTATTCCAGGGATTCCTAACTGGACCAAAAAAAGAATTTTCATTGGAAGATCCCATGGCAAATTCATCCATGTTGGTTTTTCCAACTATTACAGCACCACTCTCTTTCAGCTTCTTGGTAACAGTTGCATCATAGGGAGGTATAAAGTTTGCAAGCATCTTACTTGCGCAAGTAGTTTTAATATCTTTAGTAAGAATTAAGTCCTTAATGCTTACAGGAATCCCCAAAAGTGGACGAGTCTTGCCAGCACCTTTTTTGATTTCGATTTCAGCAGCCGCAGCTTCTTTTAATGCTTCATCTCGACAAACTGTTATATAAGCATTTAAATCTTTATTCTTTTCAATCTTATCAAGGGAAGTACTTACTAACTCTCGGGAACTAAACTCTCCCTTATCAAGTCCGGCTCTCAATTCTGAAAGAGATCTATGCAACAACTCAGTCATAACTAACTGCACCTCAGGGGCGAATTTGCAAAGCAAATTCTGGATGACGAAAAATATCTGCTCAGAAAAATATCAAAGCCGATCAGATTTTGGCATGGCAATATACAAAAGGAAATCAAACAATCACCTAACTTTATAAACATACCAAACTCCAGAGCGGATACTTTCAATTATCAACATTACCATCTTTAATTAATGGAACTCTAAAGAACTGCCCATTAACATCTGGAGCATTCTTAAGTGCTTCCTTAACAGGCATTGATTCTTCGACGATGTCCTCTCGGAAAATATTTTTTGATCCGTGTACATGAGTCATAGGCTCAACTTCATTAACATCAACTTTATTTAGTTGCTCCATGTAGCCAAGTATGGCACTCAGATTTTTTGAGTACAGATCAGCCTTACTGTCATCAATTGCTAGCCGAGATAGGTGGGCAATTTTGAAAACTTGCTCTTTAGAAATCATGATAACTTTAAGTTCTTAAACATTATTATATTGCGCGTTACACTATAATATTGAGCGTCGGGATGAAACCTTAGCAATTTCTATAGACTCAAGAAGGGAGATTCTATATAACAATGTTTTGAAGATTATGAGTTCCTCAACAAACCCACAATTCTCTTTGATTAAGGCCTTAGTTACTAGCCTTTGCCACCGTCTTAGAACTCCGCTTTCAGTTATTTCAAACGATCTTTCGTATTTTGAGAAGAAGCTTCCGGCTAATGAATGTGAAAGAAGTTTTCGAAACCTGGCTCAAATCAAGGAGTGTCTATCAAGTTGCGCAGCCCCATTTAATTTTATGGAAGAAGAAAAAGGGACATTTCAAGATCTCATTACATTTTTGAAATTCTCTGGATATCAGTTTGTGGAACAAGCTTCATTAAATGATAGAGATTTTGATAATTTTCCAATTTTAAAATCTGTAATTACCACCCTAATAAAACTCTCTGCTGAAATTCAAGATCTGGCATATATAAAACCAAGTCTAGTTCAAATCTCTTTTATTAATTCAAATCTTTTGCAGATCTC
>JAWXBT010000228.1:0-5665 GCA_034440315.1 bacterium | reverse complement strand
TATCTCCTGGTAAAAAATTTGCTTCGCTAAAGAGGGGAGTTTTTTCAAACTGAACTGATATTGAAGGAATGTCTTCGGCATGAAGAGGTATGGACCATACGGAAAGCAAGGTCATTAGGGACACTATGAATGTACGGGATATTAATTTCATGATTCTTTTTCAATAAATGTATCAGGAGAAATAATATCTTCAATAAGCTGTGGTCCAACTGGTGGATCATCATCTCCTGTTACTCCTGGGACTTCTTTCTTCTCAGAAACTATTTCCTCGTCTTCGTGAGACAAAATAGCCTCAGCTTCTTTTTCGATAACAACTTCATCAGTGTTTTCTTCAGAAGTCGGATCAGACTCTTCGATAATAACTGGATCTGTACTTGTCGAGATTTCTCCAACTTCTTCTATAATAATTGGGTCAGTACTTGTTGCTTCTTCAACAGGAGGGGAATATAACACATCTTCGGTGCTGGTTGCGGTCTCTATTTCTACGCCCTCAATTTCAATACTAGTTTCGGGTGTGCTTGTGGCTTGTTCTCCAATAATAACTTTGTCTGTGGTTGTCGCTTCTTCATCAACCTCTTCTGTAAGATCAATTATTTCGGTGTTAGATGAGGTACCTCCACCGGAAATTATTAAGGTAGTTTCTTCTGATGTTTCTTCAGTAACAATGTCTTCTTCGGGAATGTCTTTGGTGTTTTCTTCCTCAATTTCTTCATTGATATAAGTTGAAAGATCCGGTTCTCCGTCATTTGGATTGTAGACAATAACAGAACGTGTCGCCTTTCCTACGTTTCCAGCTTGGTCAGTTGCAAAGTAGAGTACCTTATGTGTTCCTGTCGCAGACGTGTTTATCTGGTCTCCTATTGTTGTGATGCCTAAATTATTATTTACATTATCAGTAACGAGTGCGCCGAGGTCGACATAAGATGTGCCAATTTTTACCACTGCAGGATTATTCCCTTGGATTGTGATAACCGGTGCCTCAGTATCAAGTGCTTGTCTAGAAGTTTCAGGTGTCTCATCAGCTTCATTTGGTGTGCCTGGTGTTGGTATAGGGTCTATCCAAGCTCCTACGCCATCAGGAATGCGTGCAATAGACTTGTTTTCAGGTACAGGAGCATCGTACGTATGTTCATCAATAAGGTTATTAAACGGATCAAAAAGCCTTACTGTGTCTCCAGTGTTGTTAAGAATTGGTTTATTGTAATAAATAACCAAGAATCCATGGCCAGTAATTATGGTGCCACCAGTAGATGTATTAGATGAGCTGATAACAACTTTATTACCTTCAGCTGATGTTGCGTCTCGAGTGTACCAGTCAGCGATATTAATAGCCCTATCTTCAAGATTATAAATTTCTACCCATTCTCCGAGTGGTCCGTCCTGACTATCGCTTCCTGTTGGGTTTGGTAGAATCTCGTTTAATACAATTCGAGGAGGTGTTGGTGGTGGTGGAAAAGATAAGGTCGAATTTAGACTGAGTTTAATAATTTCTGTATCAATAAAACCTCCTGTTCCAATAGGTGGATTTAATTGTCTACCCGTTGCAACAAGTTCAATGTCGCATGTTTTTTCTTCTGTAGATGGAGATGTAAAGAAAGAAACTTGCCAATCTTGAGGACTTTCAAAATTTTGCTCTGGAGTGTTGAGGTTTTGTAATGGACCATTATATTTTTCTTCACCATGTAAGACTGCGGAAACATCTAAAAGGTCACAGAGTTCTCCGGTGCTCGTTGCAGTAATGTTATATGTAAAATCTAAACTTCCTTCATTAAGTATGGAAAATGTTGCAACGGTTGGTTCTTCTCCTGGATTAGTAAGTGAGAAATCAAGAGAACCTGCAGAAAGTACGTTACCTGAAGATGTGTGTGTATCATTAAACCAAGAAAATGTATCTCCAATAGCTGAAAGACCTGAGTAGTTGAGACCAATGATTAAAAGCATTGCAACCGTTTTGCGCATTAAAAGAGGTGAATGCTTTAAGTATTTTTGTATATTAAAAATATTTTCAAAACCACGTACACAAGTACGCATGAATTTAATATGCGGAGTAAGTTCCGTGTGATTTTTGTGTTTACTGCGGATTTTCATGAGAAGAATCAACAGACTTATTTTTCTTAAGTTTTTTGAGTTCTTTAAAAATTTTGACTACTTCATCTCCAACGATAATAACAGCGGGGAAGATGATAAGAAGAAGAAATCCTAGTGGCTTACGTGCAAAGTCGATAATGTAACCAATGCGAGGAATATCAAGAATGACCTTACCGATAATTTCTTTTTGAGGTGTCTCTCTTGCGTCTGGATCTTCGTTCGCATCGCCTTTGGTGGTGTAAAGAAGGGTGCCCTCAACAGCTCGAACATTAATTATTCTGTGAGTTGTTGGTACGTCAGTTTTGGTATCTTTGCCAAACGTGACAACATCCTCCACCTCGTAATTTTCTTGAGGTTTAATGATAACAATTGCCCCAGTCGAAATTGCTGGTTCCATTGATCCTGATTGCACTACTTTGACTTGGAAATTTCCCGGAATAGGGAAGAGTGTAGAGATTAAGAGAAGTGCCAAGATGATTATGGCTCCTATAAATATGTAGTATCCAAGTGTAAGTAATTTTTTCATTGAACATGTAGCTTGAAGCCTTTAACCCTCCCACGAATAATCGCGAGAGGTAAAAGGCTTCAAGAAGCTTTTTGAGATTGTTAGATATTTTCTACTTCTGGGTCAAGATTTATCGCATCACAGCTAAAGTTAGTATTGTTTCTAACTTGTTCTGCGTATGCAGTAAGACTTGCAGAGAATGAATCGCTTTGAGCATCATTTGTCATACCAGAACCATCACAAGTAATATCGTTTCCATTAACAGTCATAGTACCTGCGCACCATGAAAGTCCGATGTAGCTAGTTGTGGTTGCTGTAAGTTGTTTTTCTGTTGAAGGATCAAGTGAGGCAAGGCTTCCAAAGCTACTTAGTGGAGCTGGTCCACCAAGAGCTATTTCGCCATTTTCATACATACCATTTCCGTTAGTGTCTGCCCAAGTGAATATATCAATGTAGTTTGAGAGCTCTCCAAGACCGCTAGGGTTTCCTAGAATTGCTGTGTCTCCCGCGTTGATTTCTGGACCTAAGAGTGAGTTCTCTTGATCATCTTTATTGTGAACAATAAGACAAGCCCATGCATCGTTATCGTATACATGAAGAGAGATCACATTTGTGCCTGTGTCTCCTGGCTTGATATCGTCGAAGTTAAAGAATTGGTCATTTCCATCAAGATCTTTTTCTGACCAAAGTCGGCATTGATTTTGGAATGATGAATCATTTCTACATTCTTCTCCTGGACGTTCGATTGTTAAGTCAAAAAGAAGTCCTGCAGGATTAGATGCTGGATTGTTACTTCCTGATTTATTACGAACTGTAATTTCAAGAGTGTTTAGTCCATTTTGTACAGCTGGAAGCATAAGTGCTTCAGCAGCATCTGTGTTAACCAAAGCTCCGAAATTTGTTTCTGTACCAAGCTGATCTGTAATTGTTGTTCCATTGAATACAATTTTGTATCCATTGTCTGCGGCAAGAGCTAGGTCAAGAGTTATTCCGTCTACACCACCATTCCAATTGAATGATTTTTTGAAAGTGTACTGCGCACCATTTGTTGTGTCTGCAACAAGAACTGGATTAGTTACCCAAATCCATTCTGCATCAGAGCCAGTGATTTCCTCTATCCAATTTGGATGAATAACTGAAAGGGCAACTGCATTTGTTGGATATCCACCCACAAACGCACCTGTTCCACCAGTCACTTGTGTAGATTCTGAACTCCATAGGTTTATGCTACAGGTCTCACAGTCTACACCGTTATAGATTTGCTTAGTGTGATCAATTTTAAGATCGATTGAACCTGCTACGAAGATGTTACCTGATGAAGTTTCGGTGTCGTTATAGAACGCACCCGTTACTCCGGCAACAACTGCGCCCACAAGCACAATTACTCCAAGACTTAATAATATTTTTTTCATAATAGATTGTTATTCAATAAGAAGTTTTTAACTAGAATTGATCTATTGGAGATTGTGGATCTTGAGGTGAACAAAGGAAGCTTCCGTTGTTTCGAGATTGTTCAGCTCGGAAAGATATATCAGCTTGAACTCTGTCAGTCTGAGTTTCGTTTCCTTCATTTGCTCCACTGCAGCTTATTCCAGAATTTCGAACATCTGGACCGTTTGTTCCCTTAGGATTTTCTAGAGTGCCTGTATAACCCAATGCATCTTGGTCTACTGCAGTCAGCTGAAAATCACCAAAACACCATGCTTTTCCTACATAACGAATGCTGTCTCCTGGAAGCGGTCCAGTTCCATCCCAAATGTTAACTTCTGAGTCAGCTAAAGCAACAGTTGCTGTTTGACCCACATCAAGTGCACCAAGAGTTCCTGACTGAAGAAGAGTTTCGTTTGATTCGAATACATTATCTCCATCATCTGCCCACCATGCGAAGTGAACGCGACTTGCTAATTCACCATCGTTAGGACCTGTTGTTCCATCTTCTACTTCACCTTCAGTTTCAAGTTCTGGTTCTGTTGAACTCATACCACTGTTGTCAGTGAGTGTGACGTCTGCACAAAGCCATGAATCATTGTTATTAACATGAAGACTGATGGTATCCTCACCCCAATCTCCTGGTTTTAGATCTTGAAAATCAAAAAAGAGGTCACCTTGTTCAAGGTCTTTTTGTAACCAACTTGTGTCAGGGTTGAACACGCCATTGTAATAACTTGTATTGTCGACTGTAAGATCGATTGCACCAGCTGTGAATGTATTTCCAGTTGATGTTTCTGTGTCAGAGAAGAACGCACCTGTTGCTCCGGCAATAACCACCGCAACGAATGCAATCACACTCACACTTAATAATATTTTTTTCATATTGTAATTAGAATTTAATTTAAATAAGCTATTTTATAAAGAACAAAATCTTCACCATGTTCGACCAGAAGATTTTAAATTTAAATATTGAGCACAAAAAGTGCCATAGTATTAACTGTAGACTTATTGACTGAAGTTTTGATGAAGTAAATAAGTCACTTTTGATAAAGAACAAAATCTTTCATGTGTTCGACCGAAAGATTTGAAATTTAAATATCGAGCACTATAAGTGCTATGGTATTAATGTTAGACGTATCCACACAACTGTCAACGTGATTTTTTTAAAAATCAAATAAGTCAAAAAAAGCTAATTTTTGCAAAAAAATAGCAAAAAACCCCGTGGGATAGGGGTTTTTTGATGAAATTTCGCTATTTTTTACCTAAAATTCTATACACAGGTTTTACACAAGCTCTCCACATTTGCATTTTTTTATTGTGATTGCGGAGAATACCCCGAAGTTTTGCTTCGGGGTTGAGTTCACAAATCTGAACAAGCGTCGGCGGAGCCGACGCTTGTTCAGTAAAGTTTTCCCCGTTGCTTCGCCTTATACCTCGTCTGCTCTGAGCGAGGATAGGACAAGGACTTTATCGTGCGTGAAGGTCTACGTAGATGTCTTCGAGGGCTTTTACAGCATCTCCAGAAGCAATGTTATTTTGGTGGTACATTCCATCAGTGCAATCTCCGGCAGCCCAGATTCCTGGCGTTTGTGTTTTTTGATTTCGGGGGTCAACGATGATCTGTCCAATCTTATTTAAAGG
>JAWXBT010000227.1:0-2671 GCA_034440315.1 bacterium | reverse complement strand
GATAAAGGAAAAATAAAAATTAAGAAAGTAGAGGACAACACTTCTGAAAATGTAGAAATTCAAATTCATCTTTCAACAGGAGTTTCTCCGGACGTTACGATAGATGCACTTTATGCATTTACGAATTGCGAAGTATCCATTTCTCCCAATGCTTGCATCATCGAAGATGAAAAGCCAAAATTTATTGGCGTTAGTGAGATATTAAAAATCTCTACGGATAGAACCTTAGGTATCTTAAAGGCAGAGTTAGAAATTCAACAGGCAGAATTGCTAGAGCAGTTGCATTTTTCTTCCTTAGAAAAGATTTTTATCGAAAAAAGAATTTATCGTGATATTGAAGATTGCGAAACTTGGGAAGAAGTTATTGAAGCTATTGACAAGGGACTAAAGCCTTACAAGAAAAAGTTTGTTCGTGAAGTTACACGCGAAGATATTTTACGACTTACGGAAATAAAGATTAAACGTATTTCTAAATACGATACTAAAAAGGCCGACCAGGAAATGAAAGACCTGGAAGATAAAATAGCTGAAGTTAAAAAGCACCTGGCGCATCTTGTTGAGTATGCAATTGATTACTTTAAAAATCTTAAAGAGAAATATTCTAAAGGCAAGGAGCGTAAAACAGAAATCAAACAGTTTGATACCATTGTAGCAACACGTGTTGCGGCTAACAATGTGAAGCTGTATGTTAATCGCGAAGAAGGATTTGCTGGCTCTAGCATGCGCAGCGATGAATTTGTGTGTAATTGCTCCGATTTGGACGATGTAATAGTTTTTGCTGGCGATGGTAAAATGCGTATGATAAAAGTTACGGATAAAGCTTTTGTAGGTAAAGATGTTCAGTATATAGGTGTTTTTAATAAAGAAGATGACCGCACGGTTTACCACATGATTTATAGAGATGGACTTAAAGGAAATGTGTATGTAAAGCGTTTTGGAATTAAGGGTTTGATAAGAGATAAGGAATATGATTTAACTAGAGGCAATGAAGGCAGCAAAGTGCATTACATGAGTGTAAATCCCAATGGAGAAGCAGAGGTAGTAACGGTTATACACAAAGAGAAAAAGCATCTTAAGAAAATAGAGTTTGAATTTAACTTTGGTGGGTTAGATATCAAAGGACGAGATTCGGTAGGTAATATTCTTACTCGTAACCCAGTTAAAAAAGTAGTGCTAGAAGAAAAAGGTGCTGCTACGCTTTCTGCAATTAAAATTTGGTTTGATGAAGCCATACATCGTATTAACAGAGATGAGCATGGAACCTATCTTGGGCAGTTTTCAGGCGAGGATAAAATTCTAACCATTACTAAAAAAGGATTTTTTGAGCTACATACTTTTGACTTAACAGAGCACTTTGCGGAAGATATTATTTTAATTGAAAAATATAATTCAGAGAAGCCTGTCTCTGTAGTTCATTACGATGGTGCAGATAAGCTTTATTATGTAAAGCGCTTTTTGATCGAGGCTGTAAGTCGTAAAACATTGTTTATTTCTGATTCGGATGGTTCGCACGTGACGGTGGCTTCTACTGCCGTAAATCCTGAAGTAGATATTGTATTTGCTAAATCCGATGGGGTGCAGCCTCGCAATAAAACAATGAACTTGGCTGAGTTTATAGATGTGAAAGGAAAAGCAGCTAAAGGAAACAAATTGAGTGACTATAAGGTTAAGGATATAACTTTAAATGAAAGTGCAGATGCAAGCGAGGAAGTAGATTCTACTGTTCCCGAAGAAACGGAGGATGAGGAAGTTTCAAAACCTGCTGCCAAAGGGAAAGCTAAGTCAACTGATAAATCTAAAAAAGGTTTGAAAGATAACGGTCCTCGTATAGTTGAGTTTGAAATTGTTCCCAAGCAAAAGGAAACCGTAAAGGAGCTAAAAATCAAGAAAGAGAAGGGCTCTAAAAAATCAAAAGACAAAAACTCCAAAAAGAAGGGCAAGGGAGGTAAGGATCAGATGAAGCTGTTTTAAAACATTCCGGAAAATAATTTAGCAACCAAAAAGGCTGCGCCAGCGGCAGCTACACCAATTAAAGTTACTTTGATGGCTCCTGCTATGGGAGGTTGTCCGGTTACTTTACTTTTGAAATAACCAAATACAAAAAGGCAAAGTGTAGTTAGTATAGATGAAAGAATTAATCCATCAAATGGAATTTCTGTGACGAAGTAAGCTGTAAGCGGAATTAATCCTCCAACGATGTAGGAAATGCCAATGGTTGCTGCACTGTTACGTGCTCTGTTTGCATGGGGTTCTTCTAATCCCAATTCAAACTTCATCATAAAATTTACCCATTGATCTTTATCTTTAGCTAGTTCTTCTACTATTATATCTTGTGATTCTTTACTAATTCCATAGTTGGCAAATACTTCTCTAACTTCCTCTTTCTCTTTTTCGGGCAATCGTTCCACCTCATCGTATTCGCGTTTTAATTCAGACTGGTAATGTTCCACTTCGGTTTTTCCTGCTAAATATCCGCCTAATCCCATGGCAATACTTCCTGCAACAATTTCTGCAACACCGGCAGTTATAATTATTGCATTGCTGTTTACCGCACCACTTAGCCCCGCAGCTAATGCAAATGGCACGGTAAGTCCATCTGCCATTCCTATTACTGCATCGGTTATAAATGCAGAGCTTTTAAGATGTTCTTCTTGGTGATGGTCGTGGTGAT
>JAWXBT010000226.1:0-3623 GCA_034440315.1 bacterium | reverse complement strand
TTTCTATAAACAATAAAGACAATGCTTTTGTTTGTTATTGCATCGGGTATATTTATCATGTTCAAAATTCCTTAGTCCAGGCAAAGTCTTTTCTTTTTCATGCCATTAACTTATACAACCATGAGCATGAGACCAGCCATCATTCAACTCATTGCCAACAAATTACAATTGAAAAGGTTAAGATTGAGTATCAAAAAGTTTGCGAAAAGATTGACCATCAGAATTTACAAAAAGGCGATTAGGTATGTCTTATAAAATTGCAGATATTATTAGCAAGTACACTGTGACTCGTGATTTTGACAGTGCTAATGCAGGGCAATGTCAATGGGGATTTGCAGAATATGGTGGTCAAGAGTTCTTCATTAAAAAGTTTTTGAATCCTGTATATCCCGGAGAAAAATCACCTGGTAGTGAGAAGGGGAAGCAAAAGAGACGCGATCAATGTCATGAATTTGAAAAGAAGCAGCTAGCAATCATCAAAGCACTTTCAGCCTGTGGAGATGGTGGTTTAGTAGTAAGAACTATAGAATGCTTTAAGCACGGCGATGCTTATGGCGAGCACTACTTCAAAGTTTCTCAAAAAGTTGATACAAGTTCGCTATCAGATAGAGTTCACACCTTAGAAGTAAAGAAAAAGCTATTTGTGATGTTAACAGCAGCAGGCGCACTGAAGATACTTCACAAGAATGGCATTATTCACCTCGATCTTAAACCGGATAACATTTTGATTCAAGAATATGGCAATAGATTAATTTCAAAGATTATTGACTTTGACAGTAGTATGATCGAGGGCAGATATACTGAATCTGAAACGCTTGTAGGCGATCCTGTGTATTACTCACCGGAATTTGCTCGGCACATTGCTACATATGGGGAGACAGACCTACCAACGAAGAAGTCTGATATATTCTCATTAGGTTTAATTTTCTGTAGGTACTGGGCTGGTAGCCTACCAGTTTTTCCCCCTAGCTACAACTATGCTTATGAAGCCGTTCTCAAAGGAGAGAAACTGTCAATCCAAAAAGCATCTATGGAAGCAGCGATCAAGCCTAAAGAAATTAAAGCTTCTCGTCTATCAGGTAGTTTAATAAAACCTGGATTTGTTGCAACTGAGATAGATCCAACTAATGCAGGTGTTCAGCAACTAATTCAAAAGATGCTTGTCTCGAATCCAAATACACGTTTATCCATTTCAGAAGTGCATCACAGCTTAAAACATCTCTTCCATCATGGAACGTTACCAAAGCTTGACGTGGAGAAGGAATCAAGTGAGCCCAAAACGAAGCTTACCTTTGGTAAAAATCTTAGGCGTTGATATGGCAACTTATAAGTGTAAAGATTGCAGTCATGAAATAATTTCCGAATTTTGTCCTCATGAATGTGAAGGTTGTGGAAGTTCTCGACTTGAAACGCTAGAGAAGTTTAAATCTACTAAAAAAACTGGCAATACTGAAAAATTTAACAGCAATATATTCTCTAGTTTTGTCAAGAGTTTACTTACGTTAATACCACCAACAAAGTGGATTACAGTTATTGTGATAATATTCTTTGGAGGGTCAGGATACTGGCTGTCGAAATCTCAGCGAGATACAAATGCTATCAATAGAACACCTACAAATTCATCTCAATCAATCCCAAGAAATCAACCCCTAGAAAATACTCAAGCTAAATTAAATCCTAAAAATTCTATTTATCAGTATTACGGGTTAGCAACAAATAATCGACAAGCAGCTCTAGGATTGCTTAGCGATACTTGGAGGAGAGAAGAAGCAAAAAAAGGCAATAAAGGTTTTTGGGATTCAATTAGTAAAGTCGATATATATGCAATAGAAACTTTAAGTCAATCTGTAAATAATGCAACGCTCAAGGTTTGGATAAAATATCATAATAAAAATGGTGAGACACCTTGTGAAAGTATGGTTTTTAAGCTAATTTTTGATTCAAATAAAAAAATGTGGTTACTTGACAGCGCTCAAGATGTTGTGCAGAAACCATTATGTAATATTTGAATCGTGGTTAGAAGGAGCGACTGTTAACCCCAAAAGTGCGATCGCCCATATCTACCGAAAAAAAATCACTATCCTAAAATGAGTTAATGGTACAATCCTAAATCAAATACCATTTAGGAGTAAACCACTTATTTTGCATAATGGCAGAGATACTTCTGAAGACACTCCAGAAGTTATAGAACAGGATATAATAGACCAAACGATAGAAGTAGGAAGTGGTTGTAACTGGACAGGCAGTGGAATAGAACCCCAGTGGGATAATCCAAAATCCATCAAAGCCTACGATCATATCGATCGCCATCACGGCCAAAAACTGAAACCCCTTAATTTTAGAGGCAGGGCAGCATCCAAAAATCAGCCTCAAGGCCAGTGGCTAAATGCTCAAGACTGGGTAAAAGCTGAACAAGTGACACCGAAATATCCCGGTTGTTATATTATAAATTTCAAGCGTTCTATTGGTAAAGTTCACTATCCCGACGGAACAATTATTGAAAATGTTACCCATGCTTTTATTAGAAGGAAACCAGATGGAACATTCAAATCTGCTTATCCAGTTCTCAAGAATGCCACGCTATCCTCATTAAATAGGAGCGATGAAGATGAATAAATATAGCAATTTTACCATCCACCTAGAAGAACCTAATTGCGAAAAATATGCTGAGCCACCAGATGACTCATTAGGAGAACTTTCGCATTTTGAGTTAGGTTTGAAACTATTTTGCTTTGAATGCGATCGTCTAGTATCAATAGAAATCGGTCAAGAAAAAGTCAAGGTTTTTTTAGACCCCGATATCTGCATGATACTAGAAGATGAACTCCCCCAAAAACTTAGTGAATTATCACAAGGGAAACCCATCAAAATAGAATTTGTTGAAAGTGTTTGCCTCACTCTGGAATTACAGCCATTTGCTAACGATCGCATTAGCTGTAATTTCAAAAAATTTGGATATCTATCTCCAAACGAGTTTACCCTCAAATCCCAAAATCAACACTTTCAACTGCATAAAACTCAAGTTATTACAGAGTTAAAAGAATTTGTCGAAGAACTCATACAAATGGCAGTCAATGGTGGCTACATCACTCCCGAAGAAAAGCAAGAATTCCTGATGCCACTCCGAAAAATTGCGCCTGCTTCGGCTATCTCGTCATAAAGGCGATCGCCCTTAATGTCACTTCCCTCAATTACAAAACAAACTCGGCTCTACATGAAAAAAACTCCCCAGAATCAATGCCAATTCTTTACCAATATCTCGATCGCCATTAACGACTTCATACACTCTTTTTTCAGATCCGATAACTCCCACCAAATCCGCAGGCTGTAACTCTCTTTGTTCCATCAAAAACAGCAATATTGAATGAGCTGTTGCTGTGGCTGCTGGTGCATAGTATTCTTGCTCAAATTTTTCAATCAATACAATCAGTAATTCATATAACTCATTTTCTTCAGGAGTGCGATCGGGCTGGTGCATCAACTCTTCCACCATAGCCAGAGCTTTCTCATTATCCGTTTCATTTCTAATTATTTTTGGCTGATACTGAGACAATAACTCTTTGTATTTATCTGGATTAAAAGTAAGGGTCATTCTTCCATTTCTCCTTATCATACTCAGCATG
>JAWXBT010000225.1:0-12917 GCA_034440315.1 bacterium | reverse complement strand
GTCCTTCACAACTGGTACGGAAGAAGCCTCAGAGCTCAGGCCGAATACCCCCATGCTTCATCATCTCTAGGAATTAATAATATTTGGATTAAAACTTTAAGCTTTGTTATTGCTTCATCTTTTGCTGGATTGGCAGGAAGTTTTTATGCTTACTATATCAACTACATCGATCCCTCTTCATTTTCTCTAACAGAGATGATTTTTGTATTAACAATCGTTGTGGTTGGAAAACCTGGATCTTTTTGGGGTGTTATCTCATCAACGATATTTTTAGTGTTTTTACCCGAGCCTCTGCGCTTCATTGATATTCCTCCAAGTATTTTGGGCCCCATGAGACAGATGCTTTATGCTTTAATTTTATTTGCAGTTGTTCACTGGAAGAAAGAAAGTCTTTTTCCTGTTGAACGGGCTATCTAAGGTAAATTTATGTTGAAAGTTGAAAATGTTGGCTTTTCTATCGGCGGAACAAATATTCTTAATGGAATATCATTTGAAATCACTGCTGGAGAAACTGTCGGAGTAATTGGACCTAACGGAAGTGGCAAAACAACTCTTTTTAATTGTATCAGTGGTTTTAATTTTCCACAGGCTGGTAAGGTAATTTTTAAAGACCATGAGATTACTTACCTACCTGCTTTTAAACGTGCACGTCACGGATTGGGCAGAGTTTTTCAGAATTTTTCAATATTTAAAGAGATGACTGTTACTGAAAATATTGTGACTGCCCTTGAAGGCAAGCAAAAACTAGGCAGTACTTTTTTCCCTTGGAGTAAAAAAACAAAAGAAAATATTAATACTGCACATGAATACTTAAAAAAAGTCGGACTGCAAAGTAAGGCCAAAGATAAAGCTGGCAGTCTCTCGGGTGGTCAGATGCGTCTTTTGGAAATTATCAGAACCCTGGCATTTGGAGCTGATATGTTTTTATTAGATGAACCCACAGCTGGCGTTTCACCCAAAATGAAAGATGATATTTCAGCCTTGATTCGAGTCCTACAAACAGAAGGCAAGACAGTGGTCGTTATTGAGCATGATATTAATTTTATTCAGAAGTTTTGTGGCCGAATCATAGTGCTAGATGTTGGCCAGGTTGTACTAGATGACACACCGGAGAATGTTAGAAAGAATCCGCTTCTGCAGAAAGTTTATTTTGGGAATAATTAATTCGGCGTCATCACAGTTTCGGGATTACTGCCACCTTTAACTGTTTCAGCAGGAGTACCAACATTGTGGATACCAATCCCTTGTGATGTTGACTGAACTAAGACTGCATTACAGGCAAGTTCCAAGCATAAGAGATCGCGTGGCCCAAGCTTGATTCTTCTGCGCTCTTCTTCAGAACGACCAGTTACAATACGGAGCCAGCAAATTTCCTCACCACTTAAGCGACCATTAGCACCTTTTGGTTTATCACGATAAAGCTTAATTAAGATGTCGCCATCTTTTCCACGCATGATTACGTTTTCATCTAGTGATTCAACACCATAAAGAAAAGCACGAGCTGTTGCCCATAAGCCGCCAATGGCTTCAAGAGGCAAAGTTAAATCAACCGCACCCACAGAGTCTGGCTGTGTTTCGCCATTAACAACTGGTTCGTACCAGAGTTTTAAACCATTTGATCCGGGGATTAATTCAAGACGACCGAAAGACTTGTTGATAGTAAACGTAATTCCGCTTCCCATAACCTCAATTTCCTCTGTTACCTAAAATAAACTACTTCTTGCTTTGTTGATTACCATGTCTGTTATGCGCATTTGGGGAACCTGCATCGCATAAAGATCTCAATTAAAATCTTCCTAAGAATGGTAATTAACATACCTCATTTAAAATAAAATGTCTCATTTGTGTTTTATGATTCAAGCTGTGTTTTCAAAGTATTAATAAAAACTTATAACATATTGATTTAATTGTACAATATACTAGTGAGATTTGTCTTTTACGTATCTTTCTTTATTTGCACGTAAGGTTTCAATAGCTTTATTACTTTCACTTTCAGCATTTTTCCCATCAGACAAATTAGTGGATTTTTTAACCGCCACCGTTGCTTGAGAAGGAGAGGCCGGAGCAACAGGAGCTTGTGGTTGTTCGGTGGCAGTAACGCGGCCTCTTCCCCGACCACCAGGCATAATACTTAATCTAAACGGTCCGGCATTGGCTGGATCTTCCTCTTTTCTAACTTCGGCAGATTTGGCTTGAACATGTGGAGGGGTTCCATGTGAAGGTGGTGGTCCACTTCCAAAATCCTTCTTCATAAAGGAAGTTTCCTTCTGCTCGGTAAATAAAATTTGCTCATCTACCCAATCAGCAAGTCCAAGCTCGTCTTTTTCAAATCTTTCTAGACGAGGAATAAAATTTCTTCCTAGCCAGCTATCTGGAATATCAGCATCAAACCAAAAGCTGCGGCCCTTTACGACTCGACCATCACCTAGATCGAACCAAGCCAGGCCTTTCTCGGCTGACATTTCATGTTTTAATTCTTCCGGGCTTACCAGATCAGCCTCATCTTCTGAAAGACTAACTGTTTCTGATTCACCTCCAGAGGATCGAGCTTCAAGATCAAAGAGGCCCTTTACTGCTTTCTCCATTCGACCATAGGTAATTCCTTGACCGACCGTACGTTTAGTAGTGTTAACTTTACCAATCCATTCGGCCATATCAGAGGCGGTACGATTATCACCAACTCGCATAGTAACTTTAAGATTCACGTTGGCCATGACTCTTTCGTAGAAAGATTCACTTAAACCTAAGGAGCTATCAGTTAGACCACCAGCAGATTGAGCTCCAAAGAGGAGTGCAAAACGTCCCTTACGTGCAAGTTCAAATAGATTGGCCCAGGTTGGACCAAAGGTTGAAGAACCTTCATCCACAATTACTAGATGTGGATCTTCTAAATTTAATTCACGAGAAGATGTTATCTCACCAATTGAAACTTCTAAGTCTTCACGGAATACTTTTACTAATCGTGCAGCTGACTCAGCTTCTTCCAAGCGCGGCAACATAAAATAGATAATCTTACCTCTTAGAATAGCATCGGTTAACACAAGATCGGTGTGGCGAGTGCAGAGCATTTGTCCAGATTCACTGCCAGCGATGGCATGAAGCTCAGAAGAGATGCCGCGCAAGTTATCTGTAATACGAGCGTGATCTAATTGTCCTTTTGCAGTTCTATAGCTTGCCGCTAAATGACCTAACTCTTTAAGGGCTTGTTTGGCTCCAATTCTAGAGAGGAGTCTTCTTATATGAGGATATGAGATATTAAAAGCTGACAAAGCAACTGCAATATCTCGAATCGACCAAGAAAGTCCGAAACTCTCCATCGCTCGGACTAATCTGTAAATAGCATCAGCAGCCATACGATCGTAATGCTTAGTTACACTTTGATCTGAAGTTGGAGGCAGTCCGGCTCTTAAGACTTTTCTGGCTTTTACGTCAGCTCTTTGATCAGTTTGTACAAAATTATAACTATGAATTGCATCGAATGGATCTACGACAATTAGATCTTCAATACGTCCAGTGACCATGGCCATAAAAATAATATGTGCTAAAGTTCCTGAATCTCTTTTAGCATCAATAAAAGTTAAACCGCTGGCTCGTCCGCGTGCCATTTGTTGAAAAATAATCGATTCGAGCCAAAGGGTTTTACCAACACCAGTTTTAGCAAAGACAGCGGCATGGGTACAAAGCTCATCTTCACCGATCCAAATTGGCTCGCCTGTATCAACTTCAAAACCGATCAAGTATTTATCGATCATGGTTTTGCCTTTAGCTCGGGCTTCCGCCAAAGCTTTTGCAAAGGCATCTCTTTTAGGCGGCATTCCTAATACTGCCCTGCCTCCCCTTTTGGCAATTTCCTTCTCTCTTTCTTTTTCAAGCCAATAATGAACAGCAAGTTTGCGAGCTGTATCTGCAAATGCAAGCATCGGGGCTATGCCGAGTGCAAACATCATAGCTGGCCCAATAACTTCTCCGAGTGGACTAGCTGCCAAGCCTAGAGTTGCAGCCATGGTTAAGGCTGAGGCAACAATACTTTTACGCCTTTCCTCCGACTTAATTTCGTCAAAACTATTTACTTTATAATTACGCGCCATAACAAAATCTTAAAAATTTTCTGCATTTCCTAGATCTTGAGAATCTAAAGATTCTCCTCTGCGATACTTTTCAAACTCTTCCATGTTATCAACGGAGGTGACTGAAAAAACTACATCAAATTTTGACGCCCACTGCGGACCCCATCTATCAATAATTCTTGTTGCTCTCAAGGCTACAATCCCTAGGCGACATTCACTTATCAGTTCATGATTATTGAAATCTTCGGATTCTCTTTTAAGGGCTAAAAATATTATTGAGCTATCTGGTACTGTGCCTTCACCTACTCTTTTACCAAGCCAACTAAATGAATTCAGTACTACTCTTAAAGCCGACCATTCATAGAGAACCTTTGGATCAATACCATGATCTTTGGAAAGTCTGGCGATTTGTTCGTTACTTAAAGGAGAAAATATTTTTATATAATCCGGAACACGTACTGTACCTGTGGCAAGTCCCTCTGCCATCGCTAAGCGTTGCCTGTTGCTAACAACCGCCACAAGTTCAGCAAGTCTCTTAGTATATTTTGGATCTATGCTTTTTCGGAAATATTCAATTAACCTAGTAACTGGCATATAAATCATAGTGCCAGAAGCAATAATAGATCCCAAACTCTCATCACTAGCCACCATTAGATCATCAAAGAAACTCTTGATCCAAGCATCGTGAATTCCACAAACTAATCCGTATAATTCCACCTCATCAGTAACTTCTACTAATTCATGTGGACAAGCTAAGAGAACTTCCGCCCATTGCCTAGCAGCTCGGATTTCCGGAGAGAGCTCTTGTAAGAATTTTACTGGGCCATAGACGCTTCGTCTTGAATTATAAATGATTGCGCGGCGAATAGTATTTCTCTCTTTGGAATTATACTCGTCAGCATATTCTGGAATCGAGTGAAGGATCGATCTTGCACAGAGTTGGGGAAAATTTGATGTTCTTACGAAAACTCCGATCTCTTTATTATAAGCCATTACTTTGCCAGCTTCTTCAGCCAGCACGATGGTAGCTAATTCTTTAGCACTGAGTTGTGTCATGGCAATTTTAAGTGCTGGAGTAAGAACTCGATTCAATGCAAATTTTAATTTTTGAGCATACTGTTCTGCTGATATTGGACCAGTATGTGCAGCTTGTTCATCATCAAGAGTTAGTTCAGAAATTCTGTCAATGTATTTAAGATAGGTTTCCTGTAAAGAAAGAGCGGCTTCTAAAACAAGAGCGGCATGCTTGGCTAATTCTGTTTTTTGATATGCTTTCTCAAGTAGACCTACTTCATTTCGTGCAGCAACAAAAGCTGGCCATTCTTTGTAAGCAAGAATGATTCCTGCAAGGGAAGAATTTGTAATGTTTGCAACTTTATGGGCTTCTAATACCTTACCCAGTGCAGAAACTTTTACTTCGGCTGGTGTTGAAGTTTTTGGACATGCTAACCCAGGAACTTGTAAATCAGGAGCACCACTTGCATCTACTTTTTTAACTTCGCCACGAATACCAGAATAAAATAATCGACCATTTGTCTGACGACCTAAGAGATCGTTGGCTCTATAAATTTTCCAAGATTGCATACTCCATATTATGGCTGCTGCAACTGCAACTATCCAAAACTTCCACCAAGCGACGAGCATGAAGGCAACACGGATAAGACCGATATGTAAAGCGATCCATGTTTTTGAAACAAAATCATCGGAAGCTGGAACAAGTTGTGCACTGCTAATTAATAATGTTGCAACCCAATCAAGTGTCGAGGCTGCACCTTCGCCTAATTTATCAGAAAGCCAGTTAGCATAAAAATCTCTGGAATTCTCCATCTCAATAAGCTGAGAGGAATAAACTAAGCTGCTCAGTTCTTTTTCTTTATTTCCTAAAAGATTTGCAGCAACAACGTAAAGGACAAAAAGACATGATCCAATAAAAAGTACAAAATATAGAATTGGTTTAAGGGCTCCTGCTCCGCCACCCTTGCGAGAAAGATCTCCTTTCTCACTTGCCGAATTGCCTGAATTAGAAGAAGACAAAATAACCTCCAAAAAATTTCTACTACGCCAAAACCAAAATACAATGACAGAATAAATTGTATGGACAAATCAAAGTAGTAAATTGATTTGCTTCACTATTGTAACGATGGGTCTGTAACAAATCAAACTTCTAAGATACCTACCTCAAACTAGGCGAAGACAGCCCTTCTAACTCATATTATTCAAAAATAGCACCTAATAGTGCCTTAGAACTATCTGTAGTGTTTTGAAATTATACGAATTTTTTTGAGATTGCAGGATGCAGTTACGAATCTTGCAATCATAACAATCGTAATTCAAATATATGAACCTAATAAAACCCATAAAAAACAATAGATTCAAGATATTAGCAAAACTTTGGGGTCAATCTAACTTTTTGTCTCGTTTCTTTCTGCAAGTAGTCTTTTTAATTCCTAATCTAGGCTACGCAGATGATCAAACTCTTAATAACACTAGCCAAGAATCTACTATCTCCTCGGTACGTTACACTGAGCGTACTGAAAAGATGCATTACGTGAAGAGAAGTTCAGTAGAATTTGGAAGTTGGGAAACAAGTCTAGATTCAAATCGTAAACGGGTAAACTCGGAAGAAGTTAGAGCACGGCTAGAAAAGTATCGTGAGATACAAAAGTCAGCAATCTCTAAGTTCGTAACAATTCCTGAGCTGCCAAGATGCGATAGATCTGCCACTAAGATCAAAAAAGATCAAATGCGGTGGAAAGAAGAGCAAAACTTCCAGATAGATATTCTTTATTATGATGCTCTTTCTGCCCAGGAAAGATCCACTGCTGAAATGTGGGTTGGTAGAAAGGTGGCATATGATTCAGAGAATATCGAATCAGGAATGCGTTTCGGTAATTTACTAGGCATCCGGTGTTTACCAACTCGAATAGTCCTGACAAAAAAAGGACTTGAACTTCGAGAAGGAGAATCGGCTTGGAAAATGAATTCCAAGGACAAAGAAAAGCCAGGAAAGGCTTTCGAGAAAGAGATTCAACAGGTTCGTAAAAGCTACAGATAAAAGTAGCTCCGTTTTTTAGGGATACTTAAGCATTATATTTTCTAGGTTAGCTTAAGATCCTCACTTTTAAACAAATAAATAAAATATGGGTTTTCTAACGAACTTTAAGCTTCTAAAGCGGAAACTCCGTGTTTTTAAAGAAAGCTTTTTACAAATTTTTATTCCCTCTTGCCTCACTCTTGATAGTGACTTCGCAAATTTTTGCACAAGATATTACCGCTGATGTTCCAGCAAACATTCCTACCTACATGCATGGAGCCCCAAATTCAGTAGCTAATTGGGTCAATATTTATGCCCAAATGATGGCGGAAGTTGAATGTGTTGATCTTAAAATTGAAGGGATATGTGCAGATGGTGAGCCTCTGTGGGGATTTAGAGTTCCAGTTCAGATGGTTGAAGTAGTCAGGAATGTCGGAGAGACTATGCTTGAGCTTCCAATTGAAAATGATATTGAATATTTAGATTACGAACTGTTTTATACTGATGCTGCTACCTATTTAAAAACAAAAATACCTTCGGTTGATGGTCCCCTTTCTTTTGATGAAAATCTGAAAAAACGATCTGGAATAGCTCCTGGTTTCCAAGAAGGAGCAACCTTTGGCCAAGCTCATGTCTACTCACTTCCTACTGATTACATGCCAGTAATTCTCGATTTTCTACCACCGGTCTGCACCACTTGGCTCGAATACGATCCGATTAAGACTGATGTTTATCCTAATCAAGCATTATGGAGATTTCCTGATTTTACTTATGGAGCTTTACCCGGCAGTGAAAATGTTTCTCCAATGGATTGCGCATTTTATGACATGACAACAGGCAAAACTCAGCCCGGATTAATTGATGTTCCGCATACTAATTTAGGTGGTTTGGCGTTAGCTGAATCGACCTGCCTTAGTGCCTGGGGCGGAACAGTATTTCCTTTGGCTGGTTTTTCATACGCTGCCAGTACATATGTTGGAGACTTATTAAGAACTGTCAAAGCGATTGAATTGGGACCGTATGCTCAAATATTGGGCGGTCAATATCAAGGTGGACCAACACATTCAATCAATAAGGAAAAAGATGCTTTCAAAGATTATTATAATGGATCTAGTTGCATTGAATACGGAGCAAAAGATGGTGATGATTTTCCAAATGAATCAGAGGAGAAAGAAGTCATCACGCACTATGTACACTTTCAGAAACGGTATTGTTGCTATTAAGGATGTATGAATTTTAGAGAGAGATTTATTGGAACAATTTTGGTTATTCTTGGCTTAGGTCTAGGCTTTGCTATTGATGCTATGGGCGAGGTTCCTGGAACATTTTTCAAAAAGAACTTAGCAAAATGTTTTTATTGTGATGCATCTGAAGCAATTAAGCCCGGCTTTAGTGTTGATACTCCGCAAGTTCAAAATGCTAGAGCCCTGATGAAAATTGAAGAATCTAAGGCTGGGATAAATTCTAATGACTTAAATTCTGATCGAGTGATTGGAGTTGATGAAAAAGCACCACTTGCTTTTAAAGAGCTTGTTAGGGCCTATGAGACCGGCAATACAGAATCGGCATTTAAAGCAGCTAAGAGTTGGGTCAAATACCAAGATAAGATTCTTAAAAGAACAACTGACATTGAAACTTTAGTTCGAAAAGCTCGCCTTGAACTCTCTTCTGTAACCGAAAAAGATCCGGAACAAGAGTCAAATGATTACTTATTAAAATTGACTAAAGGCGAAACTTCCGAGAGAGAGAATCCATTAAAACTTTATTTCTTCTTTGGTAGCGGCTCAGCAGCTTCAGAAATGGCAGCATCGCAAATGGAGGAATTTTACAAATCTTCTATT
This sequence comes from bacterium, assembly GCA_034440315.1. GTDB lineage: Bacteria > Bdellovibrionota_C > UBA2361 > UBA2361 > J135 > JAWXBT01. The sequence goes on along the minus strand of JAWXBT010000225.1, from coordinate 3,975 downwards.
GCGAATCCTGATATTCAATTTGAAGCGATTGCTGATGGTGAAATTTCAATTGAGGAACTTAGAGATTTTAAGAACTCTCTTAGTGTAACTTTTCCCATTAAATTTGATGAAGAGCTTGCAACTCAACTAGAAGTAGCTCAATTGCCAGCCATCGTTGCTATTAAAGGAGCTGGAGTGCCTCCTTGTAGATATCAAGGCTCAATAGAAAGTTATAAAATTGAAGAGTTCGTGGAAATTTGTAAAACACAGACTGGAATGGGGCAGGAATGAAAATAAAACTATCGATACTTGTCATAGCCTTAATCTTCACAAAAATCGAAGTGGCTCTTTGTGTCCCTTCGGCTCTATCAAAACTTAAAAACGAGGTTAAAGATCTCAATTTGTCAGGACTACAAAATGGTAATGAAATCTACTCCAAAAGCAAAAATTTAGGATTTGGCAATCAAGCAGTCTCAGCAAGATATAGAGCAGAAGAGAGCAACTCGGGTTATTTAATGCATGATGAAACTGACATGCACACCAAAACCTATGCTCCTTTAGAACCTTATGGCCGTCTCTCTAAAGATAAAATGGAAGAGGCTTTATATACTGGTAATGCATTAAGGAACCGCGTTCAAGAAGGTATTAATAGTGACTTTGTTAGTTGGCTAATAATGCTTGGTCTTCAAGAACCAACCATTAAACAAGGGGCAATGGATGGCTTACATTTTGGTGACACCAAGGCTGTCGAAGTTAAGCTCGATCGTGCCAATGAACTGATTTTTAGAAACAACCAACCTGGATTTGCTGCCGATGTTTATCGGGAAATGGATCGCTGCGTAGCTACGCAAACGATGGGAGAACACGCAGCATCTCAAACAGGAAGTTTTTTCTACGGTGGGCCAGCTAAGCTAGGAGATATTGATGCAGCTAAAGCTCACTGCGAATCCTTTGTCAGCACAATTAAAATGTTAGCTGCACGCAATTCAGTCGGAACAAATGGTTGCGAGTGGCAATCACTTGTTTTATGGGGACATTTATCACCAGAAATTGCGACTAGAAATAGAGCCCAGTTTGGTGATGATGAATTGTGTGCTGAGACTCCAGAATCAACTTCGGGCGGTAAATATATTACTTACGAACTTCGGCACGTTGCTCCAGCATTTTCTTCAATGCAGCTTTGGATTGAAGAGTATCAAAATTCTCTGGTTGATTTTCAAGAAATTATTCAAAAAGCTACTGATGATAAAACTACCAAAAATTTAACAGATATCGAATTGGCAAAGATTGCAATTCGTCCTGGATTAAAACCAAATCAAGCTCTCATTGATTCTATACTCGTCGGACAAGATCCAATAAGAGAGCTTCCAGAATTAGTTAAATGGTGGGCCATGGAGAAAGCTCATGCCTGGCTCGATATCACTTGCGATGAAGCCAGAAATAATCTTGAAGAAGCAAATTCTAGCTTAGCAACTCCCACCGAGCTTCGACGAGCTAAAAAAAGATGGGGGGCGATTTGCCAACCTTTAGAGCAGTTGAAATTGGAAATGCAAGATATCGCCAAAAATGAAGAAGTGTTTGCAAACATCTTGTCGGAAGGCAGCAAGGCTCGTCAAGCTCATGCAAATTCTTGGATTGGGGCAGCAAGTCGTCCGCAAGGCAGAGACCCTTCACAAAATAGTTTGATTTCTATTGGCGGTGTGTCTCCAGAAACAGGACTTAATAATCCATCATGATTCAAGGGAGAGATTAAATGGCAAGTGGCTCAGTTTCGACATTAATAAGCGCAACAATGCAGCTCAATGGAGAGTACAGCCAAGCTCATATACTTGATGCTGTCGTAAACTCGCCCATTGGGAATTTAGCGATCTTTATTTACATGATTGGAGCTGTTGGTTTCTTTATTAGTGTTGCCGTGTTTCAAGATTATAAAATGGGTCTGTGGTTGGTATTGGGTCCAGCATTTTGGGATATCTCAGCAAATACCAGAACCGAAAGTATAAATGTAAATTGGATGTACGCGGGCAAGGTAATACAATCTCAGGAATGGCTAAGTGAGTTTTCAAATAAAGAACTTGTCGATGAATTAAATCTTCAAAAAGGACCAGCAACTGCATATGTATTATGGGATGCGGTTGTCAGCGGTACTGTGCAAAATCTAACAGGATTACTTGCCTCGATCGCTAGAGATCCAGCTACTAGACTTTTTGCCAAAGCAAGCATTCAAGAAGGTATGCTTAGCTCAATGATTCAAACACCAGAAATCAGAGATGCCATGAAGTTGGCAATGGGCTCGGCTTGTACTCCAATGATGCAGATTAGCTCCCTTACTGAGGGCAAAGCCTGGACACCAACTCAGGTTTCGCAACTCAAAACTCTATTAGAAAACAGAGTGGTTCCAAATATTTCTGAGCCCATAGCAAGAAGACTTTGTGAATACAAAAAAGCCTTCGAAGAATGGCAGTTTGGTGCTGTTACTCCCTTAGAGAATATTGATACAGAGATCTGTCAAACGCAGCCCTGGGCAGGTATTGGAGATGAAACATTTGGAGCTTCTCCTGTTATTACTTGCTACCAATTTTCCGAAGTAACTTGGCAAGCCTTACAAGTCGAAGCCGAATTACGCTTAAGATCTCTATATAAAGCAGCTGGCGCAAATACTGAAGGAATCTCTGCAATTGGACAAAATCTTTTACCTGATTGGTCATTGAATATGTTGATCAATGATCCAGAGTCTCTAAGAAAATTAGTCGGCAGCTATATTGTTAGAAATGAAGTTAATGACTTACAATTTCTAAATCCATCAGAATATTCAGATGGACCTGGATCTACTATCAATCCTAGTGACAAAAAAGCTGCAGAGCTAGTGGCAATGCTTGAGGAAAAATCCGCCGGATCTCAAGCCGTATTTTTTGCCAAAGCAATTCCATATCTTCAAGGATCCTTACTTTACTTTTTGGCAATCGCCTATCCTTTCATGTGTATCATCACAATGATTCCTGGTTTTCATTCTTCAATGATCACTTGGATGGGAGCCTGGGCCTGGGTAAAGAGCTGGGATGTTATGCTTTATGTTGCAAACTTAATTGGTGGCATTTTGGCTGAAAATGTTCTGCATAAAGGCATGCTCTACGACAATATTGCTCAAAACCAATATCCAGGAACGAATGGTGAGATCACAAATTTTGCCGAGAATGTGGTTGAACGTTTACAAGATATAAATTTTCTTCACGTAGCTGTATTTAAAGCTTTTAGTGACATGGACCCAAAGTTCACCGCAGGTATCGTGAACTACATCATGGCATTAACAACAATCTCGATCCCAGCAATTACAGGAATATTTTTCCTGTGGGGCAGAGCCTCCACTTTGGGATTATTCTCTGATGCATTTAAACAAGTATCACATGGGGCTTCTGAAAGAACTTCGGCAATGCTGCAAGATTCTTGGCAAAGAAAGATCGAACTTGATCGACAAAAATCAATTCGAATGGCAAGTTTAGCCGGAACAGCAATAGGTGTAGGAAGTATGGCCTTCGGTATGGGCATGAGAGGCGGTCTAATGTTAACTGGAATAGGAACCCTGCTCGGCGAAAAAGCCGGTTCTACAATGACTGGTTGGTCTCAAGGTCAGCAAGGTGCTCTTATTGGTGGCAGACCTATGATAGTTTCAGCTGGTGATGTTCCAGATGGTTGGGAATTAACAACTACTGGACTTGGCGCAATGGGCCTACATGATGTTCTAAGTGACACCGGTAGATTGCCTCGCGATAACCCAGATACCGCTTGGAATAATAGTGCCGAACATACACGATTAACTCAAAACAGTTTTGGCAGAGGCATCACTAGTTGGTCTAGGTAGTCTGTGGAAATGGGCCTGGCTTTTTACTTTGTATGTTTGCCAAACTTTGGATCACTTTATTAAATAGTCCCGACAAGGGGTTAGGAAGCGGATTTTTGTAATATTAGTAAAAAATAAGAAAAAATTAAGGACTTATG
>JAWXBT010000224.1:0-24346 GCA_034440315.1 bacterium | reverse complement strand
TAACTTTTATTCCATCCATAACCTTTGCTTACGACTTTATCTCAACCTTTCCTGTATCTGAATATGGTTCTTCTCCTGGATTAAACCAAGAAAATGGAATTGGAACTATTTATCTAAGTCCTTCTCAAGTTGCACAGTTAAATACTATTGAAATTGCGGCACGATTAAAGGAGATCACTAGAGTTAATGCTTTCTGTTTAGCTACTCCGGCTGAAGATAGAGATCTTTCCGTAACTTATTCTGAAGAGTTCACTCTGAAATTCTATTCGACTCCTGCAATGGGAGGTCAGCATACTCACCTATATGATGCAGATGTAGGTATTAGAACTAACACTTCAGCATCTATGGTTGTCAATACTTTTGGACCACAACTTTCGGCACCTGATATTGATATTAAGCGTAATGCCAGAGTTGATATTCCTTCTTCAGTAGCATCAGCTCTAAGAAATACTGGAGAAGCTCTTATAATTCAGGTAATTCGTCGTGGTGTTTCAGAGGAGATTACTCAAGAAGGAAATGAGTGTTATGTAAGTAATGCCAGTTTCGCTCAAGGTACTGTGACTGTAAAAATTAATTGGTAAAAATTTAGTAAATTATTCTTGTGTCTGCTAATAGAGACTTAACCTGTGTTAGCAGGCAGTTCACAAAATAAAAAATCTCTACAAAAACATGGAGTTATTTAAGAGGCTACGGGCAGTAACTACCTTTTCATTTGATTCAAGCTTCTTTTTAAGCTTTTCCATGAGACCCTCAAACTTTTCTTTGCGAATAATTCCAGCAAACTCGTTTCTGTAGTTTGCAACGAGTCCAATATTTTCAATTACTACATCATAGACTTTCCAGGCAGATTCCTCTTGAAGAAATTTGTACTCAATAGGAAAGGAGTCACCTTTGTAGTTGATGGTTGTTTTTACCGAAGCCTTTGGAGGTGTAATTTTCTCGCCTTGAAATTCCACTATCTGCGTAGTTACTTTATCAATTCTAGAAAGGTAAGTACGAGCCAAGAGTTCCGAGAAGACCTCAATAAAATCTTTTCTTTGAATTTCTGTGACCGTTTCCCAATGAGCGCCGAGAGATCTTTTGGCCATCTCATCGAAATCAAAGTAGGGAGCTATAATTGCACGAAGTTCTTTTCTGCGCTCAGTAAGATTAGTTTCTCCAGAGAGTCTTTTGTTTACTTCAACAACTTTGTTAATTGTGTCTTTTATTAGATTGAGGGGAGTTTCTTCAGCAACTGCATTTAAAACAAAAGTTAGTAAGCAAAGAATTAAAGTTAGAGTAAAGGCTGTCAGCTTGGCGTTAAGATTTGATTTTTTATTCTTCATATTATTTTTTTCCGAGTTATTTCTGTTCTTTAACTTCTTCTTTTGATTCATCCTTCGATTCGAAACTATGGATAAATTTCCCAACGATATCTTCAATATCTAATACTGATTCTGTTTCAGTAATCGTTCCACCAGCAGGAACTAGAATATCTGAAGCCCCACGAGATATCTTAACGTAGCGATCCCCAATGATTCCCTTCGTCCTTATTGAGACGATATCGTCGTCTTTGATCTTCACATCATTATTTATGTCCATAATGATTTTAGCCATAGGATCATTTAGCTCTATCTTTTTAACCTCTCCAACTGGCACACCGGCAATTTCAACAGAAGCACCAGCTTCTAATCCTGAAATATTATCAAACTCGGCAGTTATCGTGTAAGTATCCGATGTTCCAAGGTTGATTCCGGCAAGTCCGACTGAGAGATACCCAGCAGCCAGAACTCCAATTATAGCAAAGATGCCGACATAAAATTCTACAGTAAATGTTCGAGCAGGAATTTCAATTGCTGCTGATTTTACTTTATTGGATTGTGATTGGTCCATCTAATCTCCCTTGAATAAACTGCTGAACGGCTAAATCGGTTGAGTCTATAAAATCTTGCGGCGTACCCTCAAGATGAATTTTCCCATTTAAGAGCATTATCATTCTATCTGAAACTTGGAAAACCTCAGGCAGCTCGTGACTTATTACTACTCCGGTGAATTTCCATTGAGAATGACAAAGTTTGATAAGATCGTAAACCTCTTGGCCGACTAAAGGATCGAGACCCGTATTTGGTTCATCTATTAAGAGAACCTTAGGCTCCATTATGAGGGATCTGGCCATGCCGACTCGCTTACGCATGCCTAAAGAGATCTCTTGAGGTAATTTTGTATAGTAAGGCTGTAATGAGAGGGCCTCGAGCATGAAAGAAACTTTTTCGTGAATTTCAGGTCGTGAGAGATAGGTTCGTTCTACGAGAGGAAAGGCGATATTATCGTAAACAGTTAATGAATCAAAAAGAGCCGCTGACTGAAAAAGTACTCCCAGATTTGCTCGGATCTCATTTTTCTCAGCTTCGGTATTGGCCAAAGTAATACTGTGACCTTCAATTAAGATATCACCTTTTTCGGGAACTAAAATTCCAAGAATTAATTTTAAAAGAACGGATTTTCCGACTCCGCTCGGACCCACAACAGTTGTGATCTTACCAGGCATAAAATCATGTGAAATTCCATTTAGAACTATCTGCTTGCCAAATCTTTTATGAATATCTTTAACAGAGATCATTAGAAGAAGATCCTGTTCAAGATACTGGTTAAGAAATAATCAACGACCAATACACATACAGAAGCTGTTACTACTGCTTGAGTTGTGGCTTTGTTAACGCCAACTGCACCGAATCCGCAGGTGTAACCTTTGTAACAACAGACCCAACCAAAAATTATTCCAAATACAGTAGATTTAATAAGTCCAGAATTTACATCTAAGATATCGATATTAGATATTATTTGACCCATAAACGATCCAGGAGAGAGGCCTAAAAGCTTTACCCCAACTAAGTAGCCACCACCAATACCGACGGATGTGAAAACACACATCAGAAGTGGCATAGAAATTACCGCAGCAATAAAACGTGGCACCATTAAATATCGGATTGGATCAACTGCCATGGATCGTAATGCATCAATTTGTTCAGTTATGCGCATGATGCCGATCTCAGCGGTAATTGCCGATCCTGCACGACCGATAACCATAAGAGCTGTTAAAACTGGAGCCAGCTCCCGAATTAAACTTAGTGCCACCATTGGACCAGTCCAAGCGGTAGCTCCAAATTTTGAAAGAGTGTATTCCCCTTGAACAGCGAGAACAGCACCAGTAAATCCACCAATTAAAAAAATTACTAAAGTTGAATTAAAGCCAATTTCAAGAAGTTGGCGTAAAATAAGGCGACCTCGAAATGGTCGTGAAAAGATACCAACAAGAATATGGTACATAAAAACCCAAGCAGCCCCCCAGCCGGTTGTGTTTTCTATTGTTCCCCTTCCGAATGCGGAGATTCCTCGGACGACTGACATGGCGTGCCTTCTTTAAAGTTTAGACAAACAATATAATACTCATTTGAACTTTTGCGAGTCGAGTCAAGTTCACATCTTTTGATAATATTAAACAGTGGGCGTATTTGCGCAAAGAACTGCTGGCCTTCGTTGCCCTTGAAAGCCTTAATCACCATACTTCCGCCTTTCTTTAAACATTTATGGGCAGCAACTAATGCAGCTTCGTAACATCCCGAAAGAGCTCCCTCATCAACAAGACGAATACCAGTAAGTTTTGGGGACATATCTGAAAGAATTACATCAAATGGGGATTCTGCAAATTTCAGAGCTTCGTTCAGAGTTGCTTCATCATAGACATCTCCCACAATTGATTGAAACTTTGCTGGAACTTTTAGGTTCTCAATTTCTTTAAAATCGATACCAACAAGAACACCACTTGGTCCCACTATTGGCCCAACTACTTGAAGCCATCCGCCAGGCCAAGCCCCAAGATCCAAAACTTTATGTCCTCGACGTAGCAAATTAAATTTTTTATCGATTTCTTTAATCTTATAGGCGGCCCGAGACATAAAGCCTTCTTCTTTGGCCATGTGGTAATATTTGTCTTGGCGTTCGTATTGTTTTTTCTTCGACTTTGACATTGTTCGACTTTGACATTGAGGGTGTGGGCGTAAGCGCGATATCTTAAAACAATAAAGAATAAAAGAATCGATAATAATTACACTTTAGAGAGAATTTATGCAATTTTAATTAACATTTTTTCTGTTATCGAATTAAAAAAAGTGTTTTTTAATATTTGAATAGAAGTTGATCTTAAGACTCGCAAGCGCCCAATGTATATACTGAAGCCTTGGCACTCGCAGCCTGACAAACATTGCCATATGTCTTTCCGTTGCATCCGCAAACAGGCGTATAATCCTCGGTGCAAACTTCAGGAGGGGTTCGACAGTTACCGGTATCGTCTGCGGCTCCACATGCACCTGATGTGAAATCGCAAAATTGGGTGGTGTCTGAACATGGGTTACTAAAATCGCAAGAATCCCCAGCAAGTGGATCGGTTGAGGGGCTAGTTTGGGGCAGTGAAAGAGAAGAGGCAGTTGTATCTGAATCAGAATTACAGCCTAAGAGTAATATAAGCAAAACAGTAATTAGGAGGTTTTTAACTTTCATGTTTTATATCTTAAAAGTTTAAAAGGTAATTTGCAATTGCACCATACGATTGTTCCTAAAGATAATTCCTATGGAAATCTAAAAAATCATAGTGATTAGCAATTTTGGTACGTTCAATGGTCAATGATTGCGTTGCTCAATGAACATCAGATTCACGACCCAATGGACTATCTGTCGAGAGATCAATGAAGTTTATCTTCAAGGCTCCTTACTAAGACAAGGTGGTAGCTAGGTTTCATATGAGTGAAAATATCACACTATTAATTCTTAAGAAAACAGACCTGAACAACTAATAGTTGTAGATGATTAGATAATGGTTTTATTCTAAGCCTAGTTTTACTAATCACAAATTCCCTGAGACTTTGTTGGACTTCAGGACGGGCTTGTTATTGGTATAGGATCTCAAGAATTTACTGCACTGCTGGTCTTTTAGGACGAACTCCCAAATCGAGGCAGTATCGTTTATGATCGTTTATGACCTATGGCCACTTTTAATAGTAGATCTTAGTTGACCTGACTGATAATTCAATCTGGCGTTAAAACATAGTTGTACTATTATTTCCTGCATCTAGACGGTTGCTTTGTCATCTTAGATGCCGATGGCTTTCGACTGGTGATTCAATTGGAATCTAGTAGGGTAAAACGCCTTGTAGTTGCAATTTCCTAAATCCAGTTGAAATTCCAAACTTACACATTCAATTATGGAGAACTATGATTAAGGTAATATCAAAAGCGTTTGTATTCACAACGCTAAGTTTGCTTGTAACTTCATCATCAGCTTTTGCTGCTGCAGAGGCTGAAAAAGAAATATTAAAAGCTCAAGCTGCAAATCCGGATGTCATCAATTGCTATAAAGAATTGAAGGAAGCTGCGCTTAACCTTGGATCTGAGAATGCCATAACCGACACAGCTACATTAAAAGCTGACGTAGAAGGTTACTACAGAGGTCAATTTGGCGAAGAGTACAAAAAGAAAAATAATGGTACTGCCTTTGCTGCACTAGATTCTCATGTTAACGCAATTGATTCAGCTCAGATGGCAGCTCAGTATTATTACATCGCTAAGAACAGCAACCCACTAGGTTCAAAGCAAAAAATGGATAAATCTGATGATAAGTCAAAATATTCTGAAATTCACGCTAAGTGTCACCCTAAGACTAGGGCCACTTTGGATGAGAATGGTCTCTATGATATCTTCTTCTTTGATGATGCTACCGGACGGGTTTTTTATACAGTGTACAAGGAGCTAGATTTCTTTGGTATCGTAAAGTCAGGACCGAATGCTGGTTCCGGACTTGGTCAGGTATACCAAAAAGCTCAAGCTGCAAAGCAAGGCGAAGTTGTTGAGTCAAGCGTAGATAAATACGGATTCTCGTATGATGTGCTTGCGCTTTTCATATCGACTCCAGTTTATGATGGAGCTACACGAATAGGAACTATGGCTTATCAAGTTAATCCATAATTCTTTTTGTATAGATAGTTATCCCAACTAAATGTTTTAAGTGAACCGAAGGTTTTCAAAAGATAAGTATTCGGTAAATTACTTATTGGGTGGGATAACGATAGTTTTTCAATAAAAAAGGGGAGGCTTAGCCTCCCCTTTTTTTATGCCCAGAGTGGGTCAGAGAAAGGCAGTTTATTGAATATAAGGACGATCGCCTTGACCTTCTATCATTGAAAGTTCAGTCAACTCATCTGATTCAACGTCGCTATTATTAGAATCATAAGTTTTATTTGACAATGATTCTCCAAGGGAGGCAGTTTCCCCCACAAGTTTTCCAAGATCTCTTGCTAAGTCAAAAAGACTTTCAGCCTGCGCACTTAATTCTTGAGATGCTGCTGCACTTTGCTCGGCACTGGCAGCATTTGTCTGGGTAACATTATCAATCTCAGCGACAGATTGAGCAATGCCATTGACTCTCTGACTTTGCTTTTCTGAAGACTCATTAACCAATGTTAAGATAGAATCAACTTCTAATACTTTCTTTGAAATTAATTCTAAGTGTTTATATGCCTGAGCACTAATAGCCACACCTTGAGTGCTATTTAAAACACAAGCCTGGATCTTCAAAGAAGTCTCGCTAGCCGCTTGAGCACTTCGTTGAGCCAAACTTCTTACTTCTTCAGCAACAACAGCAAAGCCTTTTCCAGCATCTCCAGCTCTTGCAGCTTCTACCGCAGCATTTAGAGCCAAAAGATTAGTTTGGAAAGCGATTGAGTCAATAACGCTTACGATGTTTAGAATCTCTTCACTTGATTGTTTGATGGCAGCCATGGCTGTTTTCAGGTTGTTCATACTTGAGACACCATCTTCAGCAGCAGACTTTGCTTCTGCCGCAAGTCCTTTAGCCTGAACAGTTGCCTTGACGTTTTCACCAGCAGCTGCGGAAACAGCAGTAAGGTTATTAGTGCTTTCTTGTAAAGAAGTCGCTTGTTCTGTTGTGCCAGCGGCTAAGTGTTGGCTGGTGCTGGCAATTTGGGTTGCAGCAGAAGAAATTTCTTTTGTGGCTGTATTAAGACCGCGAACCGAACGAAGTAACGGTCCGGTAATTGATTTAATTAACCACCATCCACCAAAAACTCCGATCAATATCGCTGCAAAAACCACCACCTTTAACATCCAACTTGCAAAGAGATTGGAGGCTCCGAGTTTTTCACCTGTTGAGAATTGATCAGCAGCAATTGAATCTTTTAAATTACCCATTTTTCCCAGCATAACTGGTCCCAGAACATTGATTCCTTCACTCACTAGTTTTGCTCTAGCAAAGAGTGTTTCTTCTATCTTATGAAATCCCCCCTCATATGCTGCGAAATTATCCTTAAAAGATTTAAGTCTCATAACGTGAATTGGATCTATTAATAAAGTATCAACAGTTTTGATAATCTGATCTAATTCAGTGAACTCTTGTCTAGCACTTTTGGAGTTTTCTTCTGTTATAAATGTTAAAAACTGTGTGACAAAATATCTGCCGTTTAGATATTTTCTGGTAGCACTTGCAGCATTAACCATCCCGGTAACATTATTATCTAGACTGAGCTTATCAAATAGCATCTTAATTGCTCTTTCTGCGTCACGACCTTTTGGAATCATTGTGTTTTGCACTAGATCTACTTCTGTTTTGATAAGAGTACCTAGTTCTTTAGCTTTTATGTCATATTCTGTATGATTTTTTTTAAGAGAAGCAACTTGATCGCTATATGCTGTTCCTGAAAGTTTACTTTCTACCTCAGTGAAGTAGGCGTTTGATTCCTCATTTAGCTTTTTATAGTTCTCCCATTTCTCCGGAGTCTTATCAAAGAGATATGATCGAAGGGCCGCATCTTCAACTAATAATGATTTTTGCAGATTGCCAATCAAAACGAGTTGAGCAGTTGCGGTATTGAACTCATCAAATCCGCCGGTGGATCTATTAATTGTAATAACGCCAGTTCCGCCAGTTATTAAAACAAGCAAAAGCAAGATCGTAAAACCAAGAACAGTTCTTTTTCCTATGGTCATAAATGCAACCAAAAAATAATTAATTCTGGGTGGGGATATGATTAGAAGAAAAAATACTCCTATTACCCTTTTGCCCCCGTTAGGATAATCGGAGGTGTCATAGTTTTTCTTAAGTGCAAAGAATAATGGCGGATAGAAGTGTAAAATAAGAGTGCCGAAGTCAGAAAAGCATCTATTTTTAATGTTGCCCGTTCCCTTAGTCACAAAAAGGAAAAACTAGGCTGTTTTAGTAACTTACAGATTTTATCGACTATGCTCCTATATTGTACGGCAAATCCGGATGATTTTTCATTTAAAAACGGCAATTCAAAGTGTAGGCAAAGAAAATTATTTTACTAATCCATTCAAACACTTAAATCATAACATTTTTATACTAGAAAAAGACTTGAAGTCTCGATTTTCATATGATATAGAATAATAATAGAAAGATTAAGAAGAAAAGTGAAATTTAAGGAGATATTGAGATGATTAACCTAGAAACAATAATTGATTTAACAGTGCTCATAGCCACTTCATTTTATGCATTTAAGCTTCTTTATCTTATGGGCATAGAAAACAAAGGCACAAGTCAGGGCGATGTCTCAATACTTGCGAATTCTAAGCGCTCTCTTTTAGGCCAAAGAGTTTTAAGACGCGCCTAAGCAAGCTATAGTCCAGCTGTGTCATTATCTAATCAACAAGTATCGAGTCATCTAGAAGATCTAAATCCACCACAATTGGAGGCTGTCCAACATTTCCTTGGGCCCATAATGGTTTTTGCAGGAGCTGGTAGTGGTAAAACTCGCGTTTTAACCAGAAGAATTACCTCCCTTGTACTCGATCATAAAGTTCAACCCGATACAATCCTAGCAGTTACCTTTACTAACAAAGCTACCGAAGAGATGCGCGCCCGCATGAAAGCTCTTTTGGGCGATGCCGCCGATAGAGTTTGGATCGGAACTTTCCACTCTACTGCTTTAAGAATTTTAAGACGACATGGTCAAAGTTTAGGTTACCGACCTAACTTTGTTGTTTACGATACGGATGATAGCGAAAAAGTTATCAAACAAGTTTTAGCCGAACTAACCCTTGATCCTAAAAAATTTCCAATCAAAGTTTACTCGCGAGCAATAGATAGCGCGAAAAATCGCGAACTTTCCCCTGAAGAATATCAAGCGAGCTTTAAGGGTCACGATTCAATGAAGACGGCTCTCGTTTACGAGATGTATCAACGGGAGCTTTTGAAAGCTAATGCCATGGATTTTGGCGATCTTCTTTTAAATATTGTGAAACTTTTTAAAGAGAACAAATCTTTATGCGAACTTTATCAACGAAACTTTCAATTTTTATTAGTTGATGAGTTTCAAGATACCAATCCAGTACAATATGAATTTTTAAAACTACTTTCTGAAAAGCATAAAAATATATTTGTTGTTGGAGATGACGATCAGTCCATTTATGGATTTCGTGGAGCTACAATTGCCAATATCGAATATTTTAAAAATGATTTTTCTGGCGCAAAGATTATAAAGCTAGAGCAAAATTATAGATCTACGACTAATATCCTAGAAACTGCCAACGCTGTAATTAAATTAAACACCGCACGCACCCCCAAAAAACTCTGGACTGATGGAGAAGAAGGAGAGCAAGTAACAACTTTTGTAGCTTGGGACGAGCAAGAAGAGGCCCGTTTTGTAGCAGAAGAGATCCGATTTAGAGAGAAAGAGGGGATTGGCTTAAACCACCATGCGATTCTTTACCGCACCAATGCCCAATCCCGTGCTCTTGAAGAAGCTTTGCTGGACAATGGCATTCCTTACCGTATTTTTGGCGGCTTAAAATTTTATGATCGTCGTGAAATTAAAGACATCATCGCTTATCTAAAACTATTAGTTAATAAAGATGATAATCAAGCTTTTGTTAGAGTTGTTAATAATCCGACACGTGGGGTGGGGCCAAGGGCCGTAGAATTCATTAGGCAACGAGCATCTAAAGAATCGATATCGCTACTTGAAGCTAGCAGACTCGAGATTAGAGATGATGGTCCAGGTGGCGGCAAAGGAATTAAGATATTCTTAGATTTGATAGATAGTTTTCAAGATCAGATCTCTAAGATCCCACTTTCAAAACTTATCGATAAAGTTATCCAGGATTCTGGATATGGTCCAAAGTTAAAGGCTGTTGGGGATGATGATTCAAATTCACGTTTAGAAAACTTAGCCGAATTAAAAGCCATTGGGGCTTCAATGGAAAGAGATGAAGATAAAAAAGAAATTCTTTCTGACTTTTTAGATCGAGTGTCTCTGTCATCGAGCCAGGAATTACCAGTTGAGGAAACAAAAGATAAAGCTAAGCGAGAGCCCTCGCAATTTGTATCTTTAATGACTCTTCATTTAGCAAAAGGCTTAGAATTTCCAGTTGTATTTTTGGTGGGACTTGAAGAGGGGCTTTTGCCGCATTCTAGATCTATTGATGATGGCAATGTCGAAGAGGAACGCCGGCTTTGTTACGTAGGTATTACTAGAGCTATGAAGTTCCTATATATTACAAGGGCTAAATCTCGCGGAATGTTCTCTTCGGGTGGTAGCTTTGGTGCAGGCGGCGGTTACCGAGAAGTCAGCCGCTTTGCTCGAGAGATGCCCGATCAGAGACTTGCCCACCGCAGTGAAAAATTTGGCTCTTTCTCGGCCTGGTCAGATTCCTCAATTGAGATTGACGATGAATTTTTAGAAGAAGATCGAGATAATAAAGAAGAGCAGAGCGAACCTCAAGATACGGAGTTCTTTATCAGGCGAAAGAAAGGATCTGCAAAAGAAAAGAGTATTAAAGGCAAGAGTGGCTGGTTGAAGACGGCGGATAGTTTGGATTAGTAAAGTATTCCGAACAAAACCGCTAACGAAAGTGGCTGGTTGAAGACGGCGGATAGTTTGGATTAGTAAAGTATTCCGAACAAAACCGCTAACGAACGCAATTTTTTATCTCTAGTCCATAGGGGTGTGCCTGTCAAAAGTGCTGAGGCAAGAAGGTGGGCATCGATCCAACCGATACCTTGGCCCATTAATTTTCGATTATATGTAAACTCAAGAACCTCCTCATGTTCTGCTACAGTGACTTGCGGAAGTTCTTTAAATAAAGAAAGCAATTCCTTTCTATTTTTAAGATTACCTAAGGCAATTTCGCCTATAATAAAAGGATGAGTAGCCACTTCTACCTTGTTAAGCAAAGAAACAAGTTCATTATTTTTGACACGAAGATGCTCAACCCAAATAGAAGTATCAACTAGGACCATAATTAAGCCGATTTTCTGCGGCGTATGGGCTTTATGGAACGTTCGGTTCCACCAAGATTAGCCAAGCGATTGCTGCTTTCCTTAGCAATCAAAGCCTCCAATCCAGCTTTTACAAGAGCAGTCTTTTCACGAATTCCACTTAGTTGACTGGCTTTTTTTAAGGTTGCGTCATCTATGTTTAATGTGGTTCTCATACATATGAGTATGCATCATTGATACATATAAATCAAGATGGATTTTTTTGCTTTTTTTAAGTGTAATTAAATATGCCTATTTATGTGTGATAGTCAATCAAGAGTTACTCCTCAGGCATTGTCTCCCAACCAA
The DNA here is from genome assembly GCA_034440315.1 of bacterium. Lineage (GTDB taxonomy): Bacteria > Bdellovibrionota_C > UBA2361 > UBA2361 > J135 > JAWXBT01. The sequence continues at coordinate 12,717 of JAWXBT010000224.1, read as the reverse complement.
GCTCATCTGCCAATGCTTCGCGAAACCAAGTTTGCTGAACAGAAATTATTTCATAATTATAATCAAGCTCTTCAAGGCTTACTCCTGCAGCAGGAAAGCTAGAGCTAAGAACTAAGTAATGACCAACTAGACTTATTTTAATACCAACTAAACCATCAGCAATTTCCAAAGCTGCGGCTAAAACTTCAGCAGAATTTCTTATTGGAACTGTTGCAACATTTACACCCATATAGACTGTGGTTTCTGGATGACGAGTGAGGCCTTCAACTAAAACTTCGAGCTCTTCATCATCAGTTAATGGGATCATCCAACGAGCATTATCAGGAGTTTTTTCTTTAGAACATTTCTCAGGATCGTGGCCTCGTCTAACGATAAATTCCTCAACAAGTCTTAATGGATCCTTGCCACCAGTAATTTTTTTAATTTGGACGGCTGCAAATTTTTTTATCTTTCCCATAAGACGTAGATTATCCTAGGTGATTTTGCAAAAAAAGGGTGCAATAACAATTAAGTCTGAATATTTGATTAAACTCTTTGTTTCTACGAGTATTTTCGGTTATTTATTCCAAGAAATTGTAGCGATCGAAATACCCGCCACAACAAGCGCCCCGATGAATCCCACTATTAATGGTCGAAAACCGATACCTTTAAATGAGGAAAAATTTACTGATAATCCGATTCCAACCATACTTATAATAATTAAAAATTTGGCAATATTTGTAATTGAGCTGATAATATTTGTTGGTAAGATTCCCCAAGTATTAAGTGCCGCAGTAATAAAAAATCCAAACAAAAACCAAGGAAAAGCTTTGGCATAATTTACTTTAGTGCCACTCATAGCTTTTTCTTTCCTTTGATACCAAAAGGCAATGAACAATGCCAAAGGAGCCATAAAGCAATTTCTAATAAGTTTTACAGTAGTTGCTGTTTGTCCAGAAAGTTCAGAATAAATAAATCCCGCACCAACAACCTGAGGTGTTGAGTGAATCGCCGATCCCGCAAAAAGTCCAAAATTAAAATTAGAAACTTCAAATAATCGAGCAATATACGGATAAATAAAAATAGCTAAGACACCCCAAAGTGTAATTGTGCCAATAGCATAACTTGTTTCTTCTTCTTTAGCTTTTATAATCGGAGCAGTAACTGCAATTGCTGATCCACCACAAATTGTTGTGCCAACGGCTAAAAGCAAAGAGAGATTAGAAGATAAACCAAAAAGTCTTCCAAAGAGACTGATTATTAAGAAACCAAAAACCATTGTTGTCATAACCACAATTAACATCGAAGTTCCGCTTGAGATAATTGTATTGAAATTTAGGCTAACTCCTAAGAGTACTATTCCCCACAAAAGTGCCTTTTCTGATTCCTTAATTCCAGCCTCACAAGATTTTGGAACAAGGGAAAATTGTCTAAGTAATAATCCAAGTACAATTGCCAAGGCTGTAGCCTCGAGAGGATTTTTACCTGCGACTGAATAAAGGGTAGATGCAAAATGAGCAAGAGTTGCAATTGCAACTAGATAAAACCATCCAGGAATCTTTTTCATGACAAATTCTCGAAAATATTATTTTGCGCTTTTAAATCATGGAAACTAATCTTTCCAGACCATCTATAGTGAATTTCGAAAGTCTTTGCCGATATTCGATGATCCGCTTACGTTAAAGCTACAGCGGATATAGTCTTTTCTAGAATCTTTACCTCATCCCATTCGGCAAAGACTTCTGAAAAGCACTATAGTATATTTACCTTTTTCGGACTGTAAGAGAATCGCACGTACTGAGCTAGTCTTGAAGGGGGCTTTCTAAGCTTATTTGGATTTACATCAAAAAATTCCCCTGGAACTGTTAGAACCTTATTTTTTAAAGCTTCTTTAAAGAATGACATGCCGTTGTTAATAGATTTTGGAAGATTTTTAACTGAGCCTCACGCATAAAATGTTCCTTCAGATAGTGGCACACTTATTCGCTGGTCAGTGACTGGTCAAAATCCATTTACCTGTCGTATTTTTTATTTCTTTATGAATATGGACAAAATGGTCGGTTGCGAATTTGAAAAGGGCTTAGCAAAACTCAAATTGATAGTTGAGCAAAGTTAGTTTAAAATCAAATAAAAACCAAAAAGCCTATTTATGATACGGCTCATTATTTTGAATCGAAAAAGCTCGATAGATCTGTTCAATTAAAAATAATCTAGCAAGTTCGTGTGGAAATGTCATTTTGGAAAGTGACATAATATAATTTGCTCTTTTTCTAATCTTTTCATGAAGCCCAAAAGCACCACCAATAACAAAGACAAAATGAGAAATTCCCGCGGTCATTTTATTCCCTAAAAATTCTGAGAATTTTTCTGAAGAAAGATTTTCACCACGTTCATCTAGTGCAATTAAAAAAGCGGATTCCTTAATTCGATCAAGAATTAGATCTGCTTCTTTGAGCATTCTCGCTTTTGGATCAGTAGAGGCGCCCTTGTTTATAATTTCTTCAATCTCAATTTTCGCTCTATTTTTAAGTCTTTTTAGATATTTCGTTTCACCTATCAAAACGTAGTTTTCCTTAGTCTTTCCGATACTATAGACCGTTATTTTCATTTTAAATTAATCCAAAAAAATATCAGTTAAAGGAACATAGCACATATGACGACTTTCCCCTCGAAGAAAGGAATCTCGTTGTTTGCCATGGACAGGCGAGCAAATCGTTAGGTGTTGTAGGTTTTACGATTTGCCGGAACACGTAGCGTAGGTTGGATAACATGAGGTTATTTAACTCTTAATCTGTCAAGGACGAGGTGTCATGAAAATTAACAATTATTTAAGTTCCGCTCAGGAACTTCAATCCCGTTTAAGTAAAATAAACAAAAAAGAACAAACTCAATCAGGATCAACTGAAAGCATTAAGACTAATGTCGATGCTGTTAATATTGATGCTGTGCGAAAAGATGAAGCTTCCGCTGCATCAAACAAAGCAAAAGTTGCGGAACTTAAAGCCGCAGTCGCAAATGGTACATATAAACCAAACATTCAAGAAGTGGCAAAAGCTGTAATTAGAGATCTCTTTGCTTAGCTATGCTTGGATAATGGGTTTAGGAAGATCGACAGACAGGATCTTCCTAAACTAAAATCACGCTACAAAAGTATCACAATATGAGAGGATTCTTAGGATTCTTTATTTTGTTTAATCCAAGTAAGCTCATGTTTATTGACTGACAGATGTAGCAGCTGGCTATTTGGGAGTGCCCGGAATTTATCGATGCTAGAATAGTGAGAACTACCTTGAAATTTTAAAGTACAGATAAAATTTTTGGAAGCTCCTGACTCAAGCCAGGGAGTAAGCCATTCTAATAATTTATCAGGATAACAGATCACATCTGAAAATATCCAATCAAACTCTCCAAGATCTTCTGGAGTAAATGAAAGTGCGTCTCCTTTTTTAAATTCAATACCTGAAAGGCGTGAGATACTTGGATCTAAAACTGCGCGATCTACTGCCAAAACTTCTGCACCAAGATTTTGCAAAACCCATGTCCAGCCGCCTGGACTAGCTCCGGCATCTAAGACACGCTGGCCTTTTTTTGGAAAATTTTGAATATGAGTAAATGCCTCCCACAATTTTAGATAAGCTCTATTAGGTGGCCCAGTCTTATCTTCATCAAAAGTTATCTCTCCATTTGGAAATGGACTTGAACACTCAGCCGAGGCCAAAATTGTATTTTTATCTAACAATGTCCATGAACCGAGAGGTGCTTTAGGAAGAGGAGATCCGAACTTAAAAGGTTTATAAGAAATATGTGGTAATTTTTCCTCGATTAACTTGGCACGTCTAAATTCTTTGTAAGGATAAAGGGACCAATTTCTGCCCATGCCGCGAAGTATCTTTGCAGCATCTCCAATTGATTCAAAGGTAAATATTTTTGGATCCTGCCAAATATTATGACACCAGGCGGGAGTTTGATTTTTTATTGTGGAAGTGACAAGTCGATCAAAAACAGGTCCAACAGATTTAAGCTCGGCAATTAGATTTGTAGTGTAATCTTCGGGAGCAAGGAATGCAGATTTAATGTTTGCTATTTCATTTGTCATAAATATTGAGAAGAGAATTTACTAGCCATATAAAGTGGAGCCCATTTTATACCTTCTCGTTTTTCAACATTTCTTTGACAAAGAACGAATCCTTCATGCAATTGCTTTTCTTGAAGATAAAGATGCAAACTCTTCAAGCGTCCTTTGGGCGAGTTTTTTACTTCAACTGGAATAATTTTATTGTGCGTCTCAATTAAAAAATCGACCTCAGCTTCCGAGCCTTTCACCGAACGATCCCAATAGTAGAGCTTTGGTTTTGAAAAAACACTTTGTGAACAAAGAAACTCCTGCGCTACAAATTGCTCAGCAAAAACTCCATCATAAATATTAAGAAGATCAACGTCCAAAGAAAGTCTGCTCCAATCGAATCCCAATGCTATTTGCAGCAGTCCCAAATCAAGAAAAGCATACTTGCTACGATTCGGATCTACAAATCCTTCGAGCGGTGGTTTGCTGGCTGATGAAGAACTTATTCTCGTTATAAGGTGGGCTAATTCAAAGAGGCGTAGGGCAGTTCGAACTTTATCGGCCCTAAGTCCATTGCCAAGCTTTGAAAGCTTGATGTTTGAGAGCAGCATAAAAGAGGGAAGACGGGAGAATACAACCTGTAGTACTTCCCAAGAAACTCTTTTAGAGAACTTTCCTATATCATCCAAATAATCTTGTAGGATCTCTTTTTGCTCCACTGCCGTCGAAGCAATATCAAAGTTTTCAATATATCGCTTAACAGCTTTTGGCATGCCCCCGACTCTAAAATAGGTTTTCAAAAGTGCATTCAGTTCATTATGAAAGAGTGTTGGCACTGATTCTTCAATTTTCAAGGAATTGAATCTCTCTCTAAAATCCACTCCCTTAACTGCTCCTAAAAATTCGCTAAAGCTCATGGGAAAGAGGTATAGTGATTGTACTCGTCCAACTGGGAAAGAAACTTCTTCTAAAATAAACTCAAGCAAAGATCCGGCAGCGATAATAAGCTGCTTAGGCATTTTTTCATAAAAATAGCGCAACGCGGTTAAAGCTTGGGGGCAGGCCTGAATTTCATCAATGAACAATAGCGAGCCATCTGAAAAGCTAAATCCCGTCAATAAATTTAATTCCTTTAAAATATCAGCAGGATCAAGGCTACGTTTGAAAAGCTCTCGAAATTTTGGTTGTTCCTCAAGATTGACCTCGAGAAATTTTTCTTTTGAGAGAAACTCCTTGGCCCACTTGCGAACCAGAAAACTTTTACCTACTTGTCTAGCTCCTCGGACAAGAAGTGGCTTTCTATCCTCATTTTTAAACCATTCGCCAAGGGCTATTTCACTAGTTCTAGTAAATTCAATATCTTGTGATTTTACGATCATAACAGCCGGTCTTTTGAGCATAATTAACGGTTTAATAGCCGGTTCTTTTAACTTAATCTAGTCTAAAAGAACGGAAATATAAAGAATTACCAGCAAAGTGATCTAGCTATCTAGATTTTCTAGGATCACAAGTTCTCTGAGACTTTGTGATCAAGCATTTCGAATCCATAGCTTGTAGCCCTACCCTGATCTCCTTGCTGACGACTTCTTGGTTGTCGCTGGCGCGGCCCCTCTTGAATTAAAAAATTAGATAATTAATATCCGCCTTTACTAAAGTTTCGGCGAGACAGGAATGAAATCTTGATTCTCCCCTTTTTGCATAGACTCCCCACTGACCAATGAGATGTGATCTATTAATGACATCTCAATAATTACAGAAGCTAATATGCAAAAAGGGGAATCTTGATCTAATTATTTTGGATTTTTGATTCGGAAGAATATTGGTGTCAGTTACTCTTTTCTTAAATTTAATAGATTTTTTATTTTACTTCCGACGTTGGAGGGAAAACTTAAAAAAGTGTAACCTATGTTCCCGGTTCATTTTGTTTCCTATGTAGACTCTTGCACATATAAAATGCAAATATTTTGGGCATTCTATATTGACAAGGGGTTTTCAAAATAGCCCCTAAGATGGACATTCCTTCATAAAAATAACGTTTATCCCGCCAAAAATTCTCTATAAAAATCATCAAAATAATTGATACGTTTTCAATCTATTACTCTTAGATCTTTTAGTGGTGGCAGTTTTAACGGATAAATTCAGTCTCAAAAACCTATGATATAAAGGTAAAAATAATTTATTAAGGAAAATAGTCATGAATTTAGAAAACATATCAAATAGTGAATTAACAAATAGAATAGATATATTAAGATCTAAAGAAAGAGAGGTGGTGCTTAAGTTTTTAATCCATCTGGGGGAATTTGATAAACGAAAGATTTATTTATCTTTAGTTTATTCGAGCCTTTTTGATTACTGCACAAGAAAGCTTGGGTATTCAGAAAGCGCTGCATATAGGCGGGTTGAAAGTGCTAGGTGTCTAAGAGATCCTCCTGAATTAGAAGAAAGCTTTATTAAAGGAGAAGTATCAATCTGCACTATTGCCTCAGCCGCCAAAGCCATTAAGGCAGAGAAAACATCTATAACTGAAATTATCGGCAAATCAGCTAGAGAGGTGCAAAGCCTAATTGCTGAAGTTGCTCCAATGGAAAAGCCAAGAGAGAGAATTAAAGAAATAAAGGTTATAAATGAATCTAATAACATATCTTTACTGCCAACGTCGGCAGTAAAACCCAAAGAGGCAGAAACAAGATATGAGATTAAATTCTCAGTATCGAAAGAAGCTTATGAGAAGTTTCAAAAAGCCAAAGCTAAATTATCTAATAAGCTGGGATCTGATTTATCAATGGAAAGTGTATTTAATGAGCTTTTAAATAACTTTGAAGCTGAGGCAAAAACAAAATTAAAGCCAAGAAACGTTACTAGAATAAATAATAACTCAAGATACATTCCAATTTCAGTTAAAAGAGAAATCTCAAAAAGAGATAATCATCAATGTAGTTATTATCGTATGCTCTCGCACGGAGATTACCATAAGTTAGAAAATGATATTAGGAATGTATTTTGTTATATGTGAGTTTGACGCCAAAATTCTGCTAAAATAATCGAGGTGGCAGTTGATACATTTAGACTTTGTATTGAACCTGAACTTGGGATTGAGAGCACTTGATCGGAGAGATCTTCGATTCGTCTACTAATTCCGACACTTTCCGAACCCATAACCAAGACAGTTTTAGCTGGAAACTTTGTCGAAAATATTGAAGCTTTAGCATGACTACTTGTTGAAATAATAGAAAATCCAGATTTTTTTAACCTCATCAATATATCGCCCAGATTATCAGTCCTAACTAAATTAAGATGCTCCGCTCCACCTTCGGCAACTCTACAAGCTGCCGCAGAGAGTTTTGGCATCTCTTGATCTCCAATTACATATTTTACACCAAAGTTTGCGCAACTTCGAAGGACAGATCCAAAGTTATGAGGATTTTTTAGACCATCAACTAGGACTATCGGAGCTTCTAACTTTTTATCCTTTATTTGAGAAAGAAACTTCTCGGTATCAAGTTCAGTTCTTTTCTTGGCAATAATACAAATTCCCTCGTGATGAGTTGCTTGAGTAACTTTATCAAGCTCATCAAAGGAAACAACTTTGTAGGCAATTTTCTTTTCGGCGCACCATTTAAGGCAAGCTGCAAAATTTTTAAAATTAGATTGCTCTAGGTATATCTTAATTATTTCTTGGGGACGAACATTCCAAATTGCTAAACAAGCGTTCCTTCCACAGTACCTCTCTTCGACACTACGATTATTGATTATCGGTTTTTGTTCTGAATTTCTGCTTTTCATATAGAGTGTCACTTTAATGGGTTTTTGAATCTTAGTAAATAAAGTGGCTTAAAGAGTTTATTCTAAGAGCAAAGTCTATTATATTATTCCTATACCAAAAAGAATTACATCCTTATTATTATGAAAAAAGTACTAAAAAAGATTGAAATTAAAGATGCTCTAAAAAAACTTCCCGAGTGGAAATTAGTGAATGGCAAACTAGTCTCTGAATTTGTTTTTTCTGATTTCAGAGAGACAATAGCTTTTATGGTCAGAACTTCTTTCTATATTGAAGAGAAGAATCATCATCCAGAATGGTCGAATGTTTATAATAAACTCAAAGTAAATTACATTTCACACGATGTGGCTGGGATTACTTTGAGAGACTTAGAGATGGCCCGAATATTCTCTAAAATTTATGGGAAATCATTTAAGAAAAAGTAGTCATGACTGAGACAGCAAATCTTCCGATAGGATTATTCGACAGCGGTATTGGCGGTCTAACTGTTCTTAAACAATTAAGAAAAATTTTGCCAAATGAAGATTATGTTTATCTTGGAGATACAGCACGGACCCCATATGGACCCAAAGGGCCTCAGACAATTATTCAATATTCTAAAGAGTGCTTAGGTTTTTTAGAAAGCCAAGGTGTAAAATTAGTAGTGGTAGCTTGCAACACAGCTTCAAGCGCGGCCCTAGTTGAACTAAAAAAAACTTGCCGTGTCCCCGTCATCGGAATGATCGAGCCAGCTTCCGGCGAGGCTATCAAGGTAACAAAAGGCAAAATTGCAGTGATTGGGACCAGGGCCACAATTAAAAGCAATGCCTATCAGATTTTGATTAGAGATTTAAATGCAAAATGCGACGTACTTGAAGCTGCCTGTCCTCTCTTTGTGCCACTTGTAGAAGAGGGAATTTTTGATGGCCCCCTTGTGGAGCATGCAATTGATAAGTATTTAGCTCCACTTAAAATTGCCTGCCCTGATACTTTAATTATGGCCTGTACCCATTATCCCTTGTTGAGAGAGCCACTTAAGCGGTATTTTGCTTCAGAGATTCGTATAATAGATTGTGGAGAAGCCTCTGCCTTGGTTGTACTAGGTATTCTGAATGAAAAAAATATCTGTAATACTCAAACAAGTAGAGGTGATACCAAATTTTTTGTGACTGACGAGCCTTCTCGCTTCAAAGAGGTAGCCCAAGTATTCCTCGGAGAAAAAGATATGGACGTAACAGTCGTAAGAGATCTTTAACCAGAATAAAACTTTTAATAATATGTTGTCATACGCTGCAAAAAAAATCTTTGGAACTCGAAATGATCGAATTCTTAAATCTCTAAAACCATTTGTACAAAGAGTTAATGCTCTAGAAGCTCAGTTTACAAAAATGAGTGATGATGAGCTTAAGGGTTGTACAAATGCTTTCAAGGAGCGTTTAGGCGCTGGCGAAACCTTAGATAATCTTATGCCGGAAGCCTTTGCTGTTGTAAGAGAAACTTCAAAAAGAGTTTTGGGCATGCGACATTTTGATGTGCAGTTAATAGGCGGTGCAGTTTTGCATACAGGCATGATTGCAGAGATGAAAACTGGTGAAGGCAAGACTCTAGTCGCCACCTTGCCGGCATATCTAAATTCACTAACTGGCAAAGGAGTTCATGTTGTTACGGTTAACGATTATCTAGCAAAGCGTGATGCTGGCTGGATGGGTAAAATCTATAATTTTCTTGGTCTAGAGGTTGGGGTAGTTGTTCCTGGTCTAGACGAAGAGCAGAGGCAAGCTGCTTACCGCTCTGATATTACCTACGGTCAAAATAACGAATTTGGTTTTGATTATCTTCGCGATAACATGAAGTTTAAACTAGAGGATAAATGTCAAAGACCTCATAATTATGCAATTGTTGATGAAGTCGATTCGATTCTAATCGATGAAGCTCGAACTCCCTTGATCATCTCTGGACCTGCTGAAGATTCTTCCGCGCTGTATGCCACTATAAATCAAATTATTCCCAGGTTAGTTAAAGACAAAGATTATCAAATCGAAGCAAAATCAAAACAACCAAGTCTTTCTGATGAAGGAATTACAAATGTTGAGGGACTACTTAAGATCGATAATCTATATGATCCTAGGCATGCCGAATTAGTACACCATGTGAATCAAAGTCTTAAAGCTCATGTAACAATGGAGCGTGATGTTGATTATGTGGTGAGAGATGGACAAGTAATTATTGTTGATGAGTTTACTGGAAGATTAATGGCTGGTCGTCGCTGGTCCGATGGTCTGCATCAAGCCGTGGAAGCCAAAGAGGGAGTTAAGGTAGCTAGAGAAAATCAAACTTTAGCATCTATTACTTTTCAAAATTATTTTAGAATGTATGAAAAACTTTCCGGTATGACTGGAACTGCTGATACTGAAGCAGTTGAGTTTAAAAAGATCTACAACTTAGAAGTTGTCAGTATTCCTACAAATCGGCCTATGATCAGAAATGATTATAGCGACATGATCTACGCTACTAGAAAAGGAAAGTTTGATGCTGCGGTAACTGAAATTGAGGAGCTAGCTAAAAATGGCCAACCAGTTCTTGTTGGCACTATTAGTATTGAGCAAAGCGAACACTTATCGAAACTTCTTCAGCAAAAAGGAATAAAGCATAATGTTTTAAATGCAAAGCAGCATGAAAGAGAAGCTGAGATTGTAGCTCAAGCTGGACGCTTTGGATCTATTACTATTTCGACTAATATGGCAGGTCGCGGTACTGATATTATGTTGGGTGGTAATCCGGAATTCTTAGCACAAGCAGAAGTTGGAACCAAAGAAGAAAGTGATGAAAGCTTTAAAGCTGCAGTTAAAAAGTATGCTCTAGTTTGCGCCGAAGAAAAAAGGAAGGTTATCGAAGCTGGCGGACTTCATATTTTAGGAACTGAGCGGCATGAATCTAGACGCATTGACAACCAGCTTCGGGGACGTTCGGGTCGTCAAGGAGATCCAGGTTCAACAAGATTCTACGTATCTTTAGAAGACGATCTAATGAAACGATTTGGCGGAGAGAGACTGCAAGCCATAATGACTAGATTTGGCATGAAGGAAGATGAGCCAATTGAAGGTGGCATGATTTCAAAAGCAATTGAAAATGCACAAACTAGAGTGGAAGGGTATAATTTCGATATTAGAAAACATCTTCTTGAATACGATGATGTAATGAATAAACAAAGAGAGGTTATTTATTCAGAAAGACATCTTGTCCTTGAGGGAAAGGAAGTTCGCGCAAAAATTGAAAATTTCAGAGATGATTTATTAGAAGAAGCCATTTTAGTCATTTGCGATGAAAAGAAGCGCGCCGTTGAATGGGAACTAGGCACAATTAAGAATCAATATAAGTTTCTATTTACTGCTGAACTAGAAATGCAGGAAGATTTTCAATTAAATGCTCAGGCAATTTTTGATGAAGTTAGAGAGAATGCTCAAAAACTTTATCAAAATCAAGTTGAAAAAATTGGCTCGGAACAATTTTCTCATATTGAACAGCATATCTATCTCCAATCTTTAGATCATTTTTGGAAGCTACATTTATTAGAGATGGATCACCTCAAAGAGGGAATTGGACTTCGTGGCTATGGCCAAAAAAATCCTTTACATGAATATCAAAAAGATGGCTTTCAACTTTTTCAAAGAATGCTTCATTCCATCAAAGAAGATTTTGTTAGAAAGGTTTATGCCGTTAGACTTTTAACAGAAGAGGAAGCTAAGGCTTTAGAAGAAGCCGATCTAAAAAGGAGACAGGAGCAGGAAAAGAAGATTTCATTGGTTCATGAGTCAACAATTGAAGATGCAAATGATTCAGATCCAACTAATGACGAATCTAAAGATCCTTCTCAGCAAAGAGAAAAACTCAAGGAAGCTCGTAAGCTTAGGCGCAAATTAGGTAAGAAGTAGATTTAAGATGCCTCCTTGTTTGCTTTAGACCAGGTAATAACTTAGAATCTTATAAATTGATATTTGTGTAGTAGTGAATCGAAGTTTCTTCACTGAAGGCTTGTTTCCTTGAGTGAAGAAACGACCAAAAGGTTTTTTGATATTTTTTTATCGTTGAAGATTTTTGCTAAAGCAGACCTTGATTTTCGCAGGTGCTTTTTTGTTACTTCAAATTTTGAAGTAAGAGATAAGTGCCTGCGACCCTCCAGGGTCAGACCCAACGAACCGCGTGTTCGTCGCGAAAATGGGTTTGATCGCTTTGAGCAGGCCCAGGGAGATCTTTTTGTGATGCGGAAACGCAGTCCAAACTCCCTGTTCTTACATCTTCTGTATTCTTTTTGAAGAATTGTTGCTGGAGTTCGTACGGCTGACATGGCATGCGAGCGTCATTAGGCTTAGCGAACTCCAGCGCTTCAATTTTAATGACTTTAAATTGAATTGTAACGATGAATTGAGGTTTTAGGATTTAAGTAATGTTTTTCTGTTTTTATAGAAGGTAATTTTTTTGTAACGGTCGTTTCTTCAAATCTTTTTGTTACTTTCTTATCTTCTTCCCGAAATTCCAAGTAACATCTGTCTTAAGAAGTTCACAAGAATTAAAATTCCAAACCAGTTTATTAAACCGCAGTACAAAGCGTATTGGCTCATGGTAAAAACCTGTTCGCCAATTGGGATAGTCACAGTCTGGACAGTAGAGTTGTATACATAATCTGTGAGGTAAGTCGGAATAAAATATTCAAGATATAAAATAGCTGGCAACAAAACTATGGAAATAAGCAGCATTAAATTTTTACCGGGTAGTTTTGTTTGAAAAACTGCAAAGATCCCCATCGCATATAATCCCAAAACTACATAGTAGAGGATGCTTTGATCTTCTAAAATAAACTTTGGAACCATAAGTGAAACATAGAGAAGCATCTCACAGGATCTTTTTAGGATATTAT
>JAWXBT010000223.1:0-6117 GCA_034440315.1 bacterium | reverse complement strand
GTATAATATTAGCTCCTTCATCTGCCACCTTAGCTATGCTTTCTGCCTCAATATCAAATCCTCAAGAGATTGCTGAGTGGCTCAAAGATGTACGTGGCAAAGAATGTCGAGTAATTATAAAAACAGAACGACCAGTACCTCTTCGCTATGGATTTATTCATCCTGATATGGGCGTAATTCCTTTGGAAGATGAAAAAGGACGTATTTTACATGAAGTAAGAGATTTTTATGGCAATACAGGCTTAGATGCTGAGAGTCTGAAATTAAAAATGCCTAATAGAAGGGACGGAAATCTTCGATTCCGAAAAAGAGACCGATGATGTACCGAGATTATCCAGCAACTTCTATCTTTATTGAACTTCGAAGAGACGATCTTTTGCCAACAATTTTATTTCGATCAGCTCGCAAACAATGCGATACAGATATTTTACAACTAGTTAAATCAAAAGCTTGTCAATTAAATGTTCATGAACAACTCTATTTAAGGGAACAAGTTGTTGCAATCATAAATAAATATTCAATTGATAAAGAGATTATTTATCAGCACCCACAATATGCTGCACTTATTAAAACTGGTGCTGGCGCACATCATGCCGGCCAGCTTTTAATCTGGAGAATATTACTAGAGGAGCTTATGACAAGAGGAGCTCTTAAAATAATGGTTGCAACTAGTACCGTAGCTGCCGGAGTTGATTTTCCTGCTCGCTCTGTCGTTCTAACCGCACATAGTCGTCGGGGTCAAGATGGTTATCGTTTGATCTCTGCATCTGAATTGCAACAAATGTCTGGAAGGGCTGGTCGACGAGGAAGGGATTCTGTTGGTTTTTGTTTAGTGGCACCAAGTATATTTTCAGATGCCAGGGTAATCAGCGATGTATCAAAAAAACCTCCAGAACCTTTGCGATCTGCTTATTTTGCTTCTCCCTCAACAGTTTTAAATCTACTTCGTTATAGGAGTGTCGATGATTTAAAATTTACAGTCGCTCACAGCCTAGCTTCTTTTCTTGATCGCAAAAATGCCAATTTGAAAAGAGCAGAACTATCTAAACTTGAGAGTGAAGCTGAAAAACTTGATCCTGAAAGTGGCCAACATAAAAAATTATCAAAAAGAATACGTCGTGAATTTCGCTTAGCAGATGAGTTTGAAAATCGACAAATGGACCTCTTACAAAAATCCTTAAGCGGATTAGAAAAGTTGGAACATTTAAAAGATGGCAAGCTTACTGAAAAAGGAACTTGGTCAGCACATCTCTGCACAAGTTTAGTATTGGAATTATCTGAAGCAATTTCTTCTGATTTATTTAAAGATATTGGAATAGTTGAACTTATCGGTTTACTGGCTTCAATTTCCGGTACTAGCCACAAAGTTTACTTAAGTATCAAAGAAAATCCAGTTGATAAAAAGTATTTTGTCAAAATGAATGAGGTTTTAAAAAAAGTTGCAGCAGCCTATGAAAGACCACCTTCAACTTCAGACTTAGAAGTAATGCCTGATGCCTCAACTACAGTGCTTACTTGGATGGAATCTGCAAATTGGCAAGAGTTTTCTGGGCTACTCAGGTTAGCTGGAGTCGCTGAAGGGGATGTAGCTCGTCTAGTTAGTCAAACTGCGGATCATCTACATCAAATATCAAGACTTTCAGAAACATTTCCAGCTTTAGCAGCTACTGCCGAAGAAGCTCGTTTTAGAATTCTAAAGCCACCACTTAGTGAGGTTCTTGCAGCAAGTGAGATCTAAACTGTTATTTATAAACAATTTTAATAATCTCAACTTCTCTTTCTCCATTTGGTGAAACTACTGTAACAATATCCCCGACAACATGATTTAACATTGCAGCTGCGATCGGAGATTTCCAACTGATTTGATTTTTATCAAGATCGACTTCATCAATACCAGCAATTTTATATGTTTTCTCTTTCTGATCGTGATCTAGGATAGTAACGGTTACTCCAAAAAGAACTTTGTTACTTTTTACTGTAGAAGGATCAATAACTTCAGCTAAATCTAATCTTTTTAATAGAAATTCAATCCGTTTATCGATCTCTCTTAAACGTCTTTTGCCATAAATATAATCAGCATTCTCAGATCGATCGCCGTTGGCAGCAGCCCATGATATTGTTTCAACAAGCTTTGGTCTTTCATCATGCTTTAACTCATACAACTCATCTTGAAGCATCTTAGCACCGCTAGGTGTAATATAATTCTTCTCTTGAGAAGGACTTTGATTTGTTTTTGACTCATTCATATTGACATTAAATTCTTTTAAGATCAGTATTCTACTGATTTTCAACTCCGTGCTTTTAGCTAGTATTATGGAAATATTTACAATCGACAACCTCCTGGCTCTTTTAACATTAACTGCCTTAGAAATTGTTTTAGGAATTGACAATCTAGTCGTCATTGCAATTATCGTTCAAAAATTGAATAAAAAACTTCAAGCAAAAGCCAGATTTATCGGCCTTGCTCTAGCCATGGTTTTTAGAATTGTTCTTTTGCTCAGCATATCTTGGATTATGCAACTTCAAGATCCACTATTTGCTTTTTTCAATCATCCATTTTCAGGAAGGGATATATTACTTCTTGTAGGTGGAATCTTCCTTATTTTTAAAGCTACAAAAGAAATTCATAGTTATGCGGAACACGATCTTGGACAGGAACACCATGACGCTAAGCCAAAATCAAAATTTTCTTCTGCAATTATGCAGATTATAGCTGTCGATCTTGTTTTTTCTCTAGATTCAGTAATGACAGCTATTGGCATGGCAAAAGAACTATTTGTAATGGTATTGGCAATTATCCTCTCTATGATTTTCATGTTATTTTTTACAAAGTATGTGAATGACTTTATTGAACGTCACCCAACATTAAAAATGTTAGCACTGTCATTTGTTCTTTTAATTGGAGTCGTGTTGGTTGCTGATGGTTGCGGTAAACACATTGAACGAGCTTATATATACTTTGCAATGGGCTTCTCATTATTTGTTGAAAGCATGAATCTTAGAAAAAGGGAAAAACCCTCTATTTAGAAAATTGTCCTCGTTCGTCATTATGATTATGACTATCTAACTTGATATTAGATGCAATTTTTAGACTTTGATTTCCGTATGCCCAACGCTTTAGACTCTTAGACAAGGCTTTTTCAAAACCATTTTCACTAACTTCAAAGCTAGCTGTGAATGCAGATTCTTTTGTTTTTCCATTTCTTAAAGCTTCTAAATATTTACTAATTTCTTCGAATCCAAAAGAATGTATTACTGTCTTAGCTGCAAAAAGTGATTGTCCATATGCTGGAGCAACCATGTCTGTTTCTAGTTTAGTAAATCCACCTTGCAATCTTTCAAGTGGAATAGGCTCATTAAAAAACATCCATTTTTTTAATGAGGGCTCTAGTGCTGGATTAACAGTTCCCTCAATCCACTGTGCTAAGCCTTCATCAAGCCAACCCGGGCATCTACCAGCACTTAGTGCATTAATTACAGAATGCATATACTCATGCTTAACCGAACGCTGTAGATCTTCTAATTCAATCGGTTCATCAATTTGAAGTGGTATTGTAATCTCGCCTCTGAAATACATGGCATTTGTCCATGTCGGAGCTCCAGTCTCTTTATAGAAAGTTTCAGCATCAATTACTCTTAAAGTGGTCTGAAAAGCAGGGATTGTTCCAAAAAGCTTTGCATACTGATCATGTGTATCTTGGAGATATTTAGATAATTTTTGAGCAAGAGGATACCACTCATTGGGTGACACAACCATTAAGCGGCTGCCGCCATTAAGACTAACAGGTGTGATCTTAAAACTTGCTTTAGGGGGACCTAATGGTTTGAAATCAGAAAAAACCATATCTGATTTCATCAGAGGTAACACAACTAATAATACTACCCAAAGCCAACTACTCTTCATTATTACCCTAAAACCAAATCATTACTGATAACCGTTTGATCTCTGTTCAAAATCACGGTAAAAGTGTCAAAACTTTACCCCCTGATTCCTAGGAGTTTGATAATGTCCTCCCGAGTAAAAGAGATCCTAAGTTGGTATCGGTCAGATAATAATGCGGTATTAGCTAATATTTATAAGTTACTGAATACAGGTGGCTTAGCAGGTACTGGCAAACTAGTAATTTTACCTGTTGATCAGGGGTTTGAGCACGGACCTGACCGCACCTATGCTCCAAATCCTGCTGCCTACGATCCAACCTATCCTTTCGAATTAGCATTAGAAGCTGGTTGTAATGCTTATGCTGGACCATTTGGTCAAATTGCAGCATGTGGTCATGACTACGCAGGGCAGATTCCATTAATTGTAAAACTCAACAATTCCGACTCCCTTCATTCTGGAGAAAATCCAGTTCCTGCTATTACATGCTCAGTTAGAGATGCTCTTCAAATTGGCGCTTCTGCTATCGGATTTACTATTTATCCTGGTTCTTCATATAAAAAAGATATGTATGAAGAAATTTGCGAATTAGGCGAAGAAGCTCGAACCTACGGATTACCCGTTGTTATTTGGTCTTATCCTCGAGGAGAAGGCTTAAGTAAAGAAGGGGAATGTGGAATAGATGTAGTGTCATATGCTGCACAAATCGCCTGTCAACTAGGCGCACATATTGTAAAAGTAAAACCACCTACTGCACATATTGAACAAACTGAAGCTAAAAAAGTTTACGAAAAGTATAAGATTAAAATTGATTCATTAACTGATCGAATAAGTCACGTAGTTCAAAGCTCCTTTGGTGGGAAAAGAATTGTAATATTCTCCGGAGGTGCTGCTAAAACAGACCAAGAAATTTTTAGTGAAGTTTCTGCAATTCATGCTGGTGGTGGTTTTGGAAGCATCATGGGCAGAAACTCTTTTCAGAGAAAAAAAAGTGATGGTGTCGAACTACTAAAGAAAATTATTGCGATCTATCAGGGTTAATTAGGCATCTTATATTGTTGTATTAAAGGTAAAAGAAGTTGTGATCGAGGATTGACATACTTTGAAACCGTGGTTACAATTTATCTATACTAATTTACTCTTTAATTTTTAAGGAATACCATGGGTTGCTGTTCAAACGGATCTACAGATTCTGGTGAAATTGCCAATGAAACCAAGAACTTAGCTTCATGTAATTCTGATGAAACACCAGTTTTTATTACACCTGCCGCAGTTGACGCTGTTAAAAATGCAATTAAACAAGAAGGTGAAGAGGGTGATTCTCTTCGAATAAGCGTTGTTGGCGGAGGATGCTCTGGATTTCAATATGGCCTTGATTTTGAAAAAGAAGCCAGAATGGACGATCTCACTTTGGAATTTGGCGGATTATCTGTGTTTGTTGACCCAGTTAGTGCAAGTCACTTAAAGGGCACTACCATTGATTACATCTCCGGACTTAATGGTACCGGCTTTAAGTTCAATAATCCAAATGCCAAGAAAACTTGTGGCTGTGGATCTTCTTTTAGTTAATACAATATTCTCTACTGAGATTTTACTCTTTAACTAGTTATAGAAATTTTGTATCGATTGATTCGTTGAGTCCAGTGTACTATAAATGTATACACCAAGATTTTAGGTAACTGCATTTATGCGTTTTTCTATTCCTTATGGACTATTGGCGATACTGTTTTTTTACGGTTGTACACCCAGTATTACAAAAAACGGTAGAGTATCACAAACAAAAAACAAAGACGCCGTTGAAAGAGCAGCTTTAAATTGGGAAGTGGAGTATTACTCTGCTAAAGATCTTGCCCTTCAAGAGGTAATGAAAACACCAACAACTTTCCCTGTATTACATGAAGAAGATTACTATGTATGGGAGAGAGCATTTTTATTTCTTAAAAATAATACCAAAGGAATTGCCTGGAACGATCGTTTATCCGAAGATCTAGTGGTGCTTACCTCGGATGCTGAAAACAACGAAGAGAGATTTCAGTATGAAATCTCAAAAAAAAGGACTCCCGATGGTTTCAACTACACTGTAAATTGCTACACTTGGGATCATATTGAAACTCCAACTGCACTATTGAATGCTAAAAACCTGGCTCGATTTATGAGAAGAGGGGAGCTGGAAGGGGACCTTTTGGTTCATTAATTATTAATTTTCAGCTATTTCGATCAATTTAACAAACTTATCC
>JAWXBT010000222.1:0-9492 GCA_034440315.1 bacterium | reverse complement strand
TTTTTTGGACTTACGTTCCCCCGGAGGGACAATAAATAGTTGTCACAATTAAATGTTTTATGGGTCTGTTGCGAAACTACTAAAGAAAAAATTCTAACAACCTAAATGCTCTCAGGTAAGTGAAATTTAGGTTACTATGCAGAAATAGCCATGGTTTCAATATTGGCAACGAGGGCGTCTGTAAATCTCTTGGCAGATCCAGGTACATTCTCCCTAGGAAACAGAACAGTTGGATTTTTAAGAGTTGCGGCTACAGCAATTTCGATAAGCCTGGCTTCGCTATTTTTCCCTTTATGATGGAGAGCCTCTGCTAAGGCTAAAATCTGTCCGACAGAATTTGGTTCATGATTAAATGAGCCATCTATTTGAATACCAGTGCCAGGAACGGTTTCAAAACAAGGCGGAGCTATTGGATTTGGCAACTTTCCAAGTAGGGGAGCATGTGAACTAAAAGAGCCAGCAAAGCCTGGGCCACCAATACCAGCAGCCATGAGATCACTTATCACATCTCCGATACGATTTTCTGTAATTACCGAAAGATAAGTAACACCTTTTCCTTTAACTCCATCTAATTCAAATAATTCCTTGGGATTTCGTAAGTGCATTTCCACAAAGTCACTGACTGGGATCGAGACGACAGAAAATCCCATTAAGGAGGCAGCACTTCTAACTCCAGCTTCCCAGAATTTACTTGTATTTGGGTAGCTTGCTTCAAAAGTGGGAAAGAGAACAACATTACCATGTTGATAGTTGGCAGTAGTATAAGGATTTTCTCGTTGAGTCATCTTCATGGCTTTGCTGATAGTACTTACTGTGATGGCTTCGATTTCAAAAGAACGATGTCTGCCAAATGTCAAAATAGTCTCTGTTCCGTGAGAGAGTCCTTCAAAAGTATAGAATCCACCAAATTGTTCACGATGAGTATCGATTCTATATCCCAGAGGAAGTGGCTCGCGACGAGATTCGGCATTGGTGTTTTTTAAATACTCCATACCTTTCGTAATCATTGTACCAAAGCAATCTGGTGTTACAACAACACAGTCATATGGTCGAGATCCAAATCCCATGAGAGCTGAGTCAACATGAGCATAGACAGTTGCGGGATCTAATTCGGCAAGCTTTAGTTCCTGATTAATCATGGGAGCAAGCACTTGATCGACATTTGTTTTACCCCAAAATTTAATTGGTCGTCCATTGGCAATATTTTTTGCTTCGGTGATTGCAGCACGGATAGCAGAACGTGTGTAGGTCTCAGTGACGGCCATTACAGCATCACCGCCAGCTCCATCTTTTATAATTTCTTTTGGAGAAGAGTCTCTTTGGATTGTAATCACATCGATATTAAACGGACCAACACCAAGAACATGAGGAACTCCTTCAAAATTTACAGCAGGTCGAATGCCGTGATTATTTCCTGATAATCTTAGATCTCGAATTACTAAACTCATCCCTAAAGCCATCGGACTTACACCATTTGCAATGCCATGTTTTTCTCGAATTTTAGAATTTTCGACACTAGGATTGCCTAAAGCACCGAATCCCATTAGGTCACTATCTTGAAGTTTTCTTCTAAGTTGTTCTGGATAAGTGCCATTTGGATCTTTTAAAAATGGAATGGTTTGAATACCGCTAAAGGATTCATGATCGAGATTGACTTGAAATCCAGTAATATTTGCTACGGCTTGTAAAACTTGGCGAGTTTGATCGGCCACAATAGGAGAAAGACCTTCGCCATCGACCATGTTGATTTTCATTGCTGGACTCATACAAACTAATCCAAAAAGTAACAGTTTTGTTTTTTTTATAAACGGCTATTTTTATCACCCCAAACTTGCTCCGCAAATCTGCACCTAAAGGGGGATAAACAATCCTAAGGGTATGAGTTTGCTGAGATATTATCTGTGCTATTAAAAAGAACTATTTATCTATTAATAGAATCGGTTGTTACTGACAATATAAAGACTTTTCAAGGCTACTCAATGGATTAATTTATATGGATGCAATCTTCGTAAGGCTAACCCTTACGAAGATTATAGATCAGGGAAAAGATTTAGTAGGAAAAATTATATGACTAAGTCATAGAATTCAATCTAGCGATTCTTTCCTCCATGGAAGGATGCGATGAAAGTAATTTAAAAAATCTACTTGGTCGGTTTGATATTTTAAAAGCAGCAATTGAGGCATGAGGTTCTTCTTGCATGCGACCACTAGCTCGGCCAAGGAATTGAAGAGCAGAAATCATACCCGCTTTTCCAGCTAGTTTTGCAGCACCGGCATCGGCTCGGAATTCACGATGTCTAGAGAATCGCATAACTAACATCGATCCTAAAATTCCAAGAGCTATATCAAGAAATATTGTTACAATCATGCGAACCATAGCTTCAGATTCTGCACGAACATTTTTGCTGATTGCATACCCAATAACTCGGGCAAAGAACATTACGAATGCGTTCACTACGCCCTGAAGAAGAGTCATGGTGACCATATCTCCATTTTTAATATGTGAAATTTCATGCGCAGCAACAGATTCAATTTGTTGACGATCCATTGAGCGAAGAAGTCCGGAAGAGAAAGCAACTAAGGCTCTATTTTTGGTTGGTCCAGTAGCAAAAGCATTTAACTCGGGACTTTCATAGACACCAACTTCTGGCATTTTAGAAAGACCGGCACCACGAGATAAATTATGCACCATCTCAACGATTCCGTTGTACTCACCAGCACTTCCGGGAGGAAGCACTTTAACCCCCATCATCCATTTGGCCATGATGCGAGAAATCGCCAAGGAGAATAAAGATCCAGTCATGCCCCAAACAAAACAGAATATGAGAAGATTTTGGTAATCGATGCCGTTGGCTGTTAAGTAAGGTTGTACACCAAGTAGATTCATCACGATCGAAATAGTCGTGATAACTAAAATATTAGTCAGAATAAAAAGTCCGATTCGCTTAAACATATTAATTTTCCCGTTTGTCTAAAAAATCACCAATTAAATTAATAATCATTGTAGGAGGTGTTTTCAAGCTGCGCAAGATCTAGGAAAGTAGGTACTCTTATGCTGTTGGATTGCTTATAGTGTTATATAATCGAATCTGAACTTTTTATTTTTCATGATTTTTTCTTGATGAAACTAAATAAACTAAAAAACTGAATATTTGCAGTTCAAGATTCATTTGTGTATAAACCCTTAGGGTAGAAGCCAAATGGACTAAGAAAAAGGTTCCTTACGTTTTTACTCAACTTCCTCCTCCCTCCACTCTTTCAGCCTCCACTCTTTCAGCAAGTAGTAATACTTGCTCGGCGTTCCATACTCAATGCAACATCACGTCTTGGTTCTAGTCTGCGAAGTCAAGGAAGGTGTGCTCAAGCGCATCTTCCTCTTGCAGAAGGATGACGAGCATCCAGATCCTTCGTTCCGTCACAAGTTCACCATGCTGGGCGGAAGCACCAGCGAAACCGCATGGCGAGACATTCTGGCAAACCGTCTCCCTCAGCAGCTCGAGACCACTGCGGTCAATACGATCGTGGGAGCACTTCCCGATGAGCCTCAGATCTCAAGGGAGTATCCCCACGAAGGCAAGAATGGTGTTCACGCCAGTGTCTTTCTGTGCCAGCTCGACGAAGAGGTATTCGACTCCATCAAGCCGTATCTCGAAGCTCCGAAGCAGGGATACGGAATCGTCGTGGATCCTTCTCAACTTCAGGCGATCATGCGGCTCGGAGACCTCGGGTTCCTGCCGAACGTCCCCAGCCTGATCAACGAGCTGTTCGAATTGAATGGTCTCTCTCTTCCAATCCCGAGATGAGAAGGAGTAAATGGGGAGGTTAAGGTTGGTTTGCTCCACTTTGGCTTCCCCATGATTTCAAATACTCATGTTTTCAAAAACTGAATCTAGGGCCTGTTGCGAAACTAGCTCCGTTACGAGGAAAGAGAGATTTGAGCCGAGACGAGGAAATCGAGAGATAAAACCGCAAGCATATCCAGTGGGATAGGTTGAGGATTTTCTCTCGATGACTGACGAAGTCGCAGGCCAAAGATCGCTTTTTGCAGTAGGAGAGAGTTTCGCAATAGGCCCATCTAGTAAAGTTGCAAAAACATTTGAATCAGCAGTGAATCAACAGATTGCCTACCGAGAATTTTAAGATAGTGGTTACTTCAATACTTTAAAGAATTCTAGAAGAAGGCCAGTGCACATTAAAAATCATCAATGAAGTTTAATTATCTCCGCTAACATGTTGTGTTTACTTAAGAATAGTTATTAAAAACAACTAAATAAATTCATTCGTTTGACTTAATTTAAAAATTGCTTCATAATTCATTCGACTGATTGAATTTAAAAAATATTATAGTAACTTTCAAAAGTCTTTGCCGAAAAGCAAAGGCTTTTGAAAGTTACTACCCCCCGGAGGGATAATAAATAGTGTTTTTCATTTTCGAAAATCATAGTTAACCCTTCGGGTTAACAAGAAATAAGATTTAATCCAGTCTCCATTGCCATATCTTGTGATTCGGCAAAGACTTTTGAAAAAGACTATAGATGTCAAAAGACGAAACAAAAAATTTACTTCTCTTAGCTGCTGAAAAACTTTTTGTGAAAAAAGGGTACGATGCTGTTAGCACACGGGAACTTGCCGAAGAAGCCGGTGTCAACCTTGCAGCTATTCAGTATCATTTTGGCTCCAAAGCAAAACTTTTTGTCGAAGCTCTACATAGGATGATGGCAGGTGGTGCTTGTTGTCGTGGCAGAGAAATTTTAGAAGGTACGGTTGAAAGTAAAGAAGAAGCAGCTAAAAAAATTACACTTTTTGTTTATAATTTTCTCAATACAATTTTACGTCCTAAAGGTATCAATCCCTTTCGTTTAGTTTTTAGAGAAATCCTGTCTCACACAGTCAGTGATAAGGAGATGTTTGAGGCATTGGTTAGTTCCACAGTTGAGAACTTTACTAGACCTACTCAGAACGCACTTAATATTTTACTAAAAGTCCTTGCTCCAAATTTATCAGATCAGGAACTGAGTCGTACTACCGCCAGTGTAGCCGGACAGTGTAGCTTTTATTTAACTCACCAGCCTTTTTTAGAGAGACTTAGTAAAGAGAATTACAAAGATGAGCATACAATTCGTGACATCACTCAACACATATCTAGCTTTACTTTTAGAGCTTTAGGATTAGATGAAAAATTTATTAAAAAAGCCATTTTGGATGCTTTTGAAGAGATTCAATAAGAAGTAGGAGAAAATATGAGCACAGTAAGAATACGACAAACAAAACCCATGATAATTATGTTAATGATCGCATTTGGCATAATCGCGATATTGGGTGGTACAAAGTTTTATAAAATTTCCAAAGCAATTGCCGCTAATGCTAATCATGGTCCACCACCACAAGCAGTAACATCAATGATCGCAACTGAGTCAACTTGGTATCCAACGCTCGATGTCGTAGGGTCGGTTTCTGCATCACGCGGTGTGACGATTAGCGCAGAAGAAGATGGAAAAATAGTAAAAATTGGAGTTGAGTCGGGCTCGCAAGTTAAGGCTGGAGATCTTTTATTGCAGCAAGATACTTCTGTGGAAGAAGCAGATCTTCAAGCGGCTCAAGCAAAATTAGATTTAGCTAGAATAAATTTAAAACGGTTTCAGACTTTATTTGCTCAGTCAGCAACTTCAGAATCTACTGTAAACAATGCCGTATCAGAAGCTAAAGCTACCGAAGGGCAGGTGCGGGCTATTCAAGCAGTGATTGCAAAGAAGACTGTCACGGCACCATTTGATGGAAGAGCCGGAATTCGAATGGCAAATGAAGGTGAATATTTGCAGAAAGGGGCTTCGATGGTGCCTCTTTACGCGCTTGATCCAATGTTTCTCGATTTCACAATTCCACAAATTGATGTGGCAAAAATAAAAGTGAATCAGGAGATTACTTTTTTAATTGATTCGTTTACAGATCGAAAATTTATTGGAAAGATAACTGCAATTGATCCACAGATAAATTCTGGAACAAGAAATTTTAGAGTTCAAGCTACAGTTGACAATAAAGATGAAAGTCTAAGACCAGGCATGTTTGCAAAAGTAAGTATTCTTTTAGGCAGTGAGGAAAAGGTAATTGCAATACCTGGAACTTCAATAGATTACGCTCCATACGGAAATTCTGTTTACATAATCGAAAAGATGAAAAATCCTCAAGGAGGAGATGAATATTTAGGAGTTAGGCAGCAGTTTGTTCAGATCGGAAAATCACAAGGTGACCTTGCCGCAGTAATGTCCGGCATTAAGCCAGGAGAGGAGGTTGTAACGTCTGGTATTTTCAAACTTAGACCTGGATTTCCTGTGATCATTAATAACAGTGTAAAGCCAGCAAATGATTTAAAGCCAAATCCTGAAGATACATAAACGGCCATAAAGAACTTTATAGCAGGAAAAATATCATGCGATTTACAGACATCTTCATTAAACGGCCAGTTTTAGCGATTTGCGTTAACTTGATAATTCTTCTAGCTGGCTTTCAGTCAATTCGTTCACTTAATGTTCGTCAATATCCTAGAAGCGATTTAGCAGTTGTAAATATAAAAACTGTTTATACCGGAGCTAATGCGGATCTTGTGCGCGGATTCATCACGACTCCATTAGAAAGAGTTGTGGCAAGTGCAGATGGTATTGATTATCTGGAATCTTCTAGTGCCCAGGGACTAAGTACCATCATTGTTCATTTAAAACTGAATTTCGATACAAATGCAGCACTTTCACAGTTACAAGCTAAGATTGCTCAAGTAAGAAACGATCTACCTCCTGAAGCCGAGTCTCCAATCTTAGAAGTCGAAACAAGCGATAATAGATTCGCCTCGATGTATATTAGCTTTTATTCTGAGAATCTTTTGCAGAATCAAATTACCGATTACATTTCTCGCGTTGTGCAACCGAGACTGTCTGCGATTAGCGGCGTCCAAAAAGCCGATATTTTGGGTGCTAGAACATTTGCCATGAGGATCTGGCTAAAACCCGATAAGATGGCAGCACTGCAAATTAGTCCTACTCAAGTTACTGAAGCTCTTAGGGCTAATAACTTTCTATCTGCCATAGGCTCAACTAAGGGATCGATGATTCGAGTAAATCTGGTTGCAAATACTGATCTAAAAACAACCAGTGAGTTTCAAAATTTAGTTATCAAAGAAGAAGGCAATACAGTTGTAAGGCTTTCCGATGTAGCTGATGTCGTCCTGGGTGCCGAAAATTACGAGGAAGATGTTAGGTTTGATGGTGAGAAAGCTACCTTTATGGGAATTTGGGCGCTGCCTACTGCAAATTCTCTTGATGTGATCGATGAAGTCAGAAAAGCCATTCCTGATATTGAGAGAGAATTACCAACTGGCATGAAAGTTGGTATTCCATACGATTCTACTCGCTATATCAAAGACTCAGTTCAAGAAGTAATTAAAACATTACTTGAAACTATATTAATTGTTATTGCTGTTATTTATATTTTTCTTGGATCCTTAAGATCTGTAATTGTTCCAGTTGTGGCAATTCCACTTTCCTTAGTGGGTGCAGCGTCCATCATGTTGGCCTTCGGATTTTCTATCAATCTTCTTACCCTTTTAGCGATCGTTTTGTCAGTTGGTCTTGTTGTCGATGATGCCATTGTAATGCTTGAAAATATCGAGAGATATGTAAAGGAAGGAATGCGACCTTTTGATGCTGCTATTAAAGGAGCCCGAGAACTTTTTGGGCCAGTTATTGCAATGACGATAACATTAGTTGCTGTATATGCACCGATTGGATTTCAAGGTGGTTTAACTGGAACCTTATTTCGAGAATTTGCTTTTACTTTAGCAGGTGCAGTTTTGATATCGGGAATTGTGGCGATTACGCTTTCACCAATGATGTCTTCAAAGTTAGTACAAAAAAATCATGAACCGAATCGATTTCAGCGTTTCGTTGATAAATGGTTTGAGAATTTGAAAACGACCTACAGTAGAGTGTTGGCAATAACTTTGAATTATCGTCCAGTTGTACTTACCTTCTCATTCATTGTTATTCTATGCATGATTCCTTTTTACATGTTCTCAACTAAAGAATTAGCACCTAGAGAAGATCAAGGTGTAGTGTTTGGTATTGTGCAAGCACAACAGAATTCTTCTTTAGATCAAACCTCGATGTTTGCAGAAGAGGTTTATAAGGTTTTTAATGATGTTCCTGAAAAAGCCAGAACTTTTCAGTTGACTGGTCCAACTTTTGGATTCTCAGGAATTGTGACAAAACCTTGGAGCGAGCGTAAACGAACTACACAAGAGATAGAAGGTGAGTTGTGGGGTAAGTTAAGTACGGTACCCGGAGTTAGAGTTATTGTTACAACCCCGCCACCATTGCCTGGTGGCAGCGATTTTCCACTGGAATTTATTATTTCTTCAACAAATGAGCCAAGACAAACTATTGATTATGCCAATCAACTCGTTGGAGCAGCCTTTGAAAGTGGCATGTTTATGTTTGCCGATACAGATTTAAAATTTGATCAACCGCAAACTGAGATAGTAATTGATAGAGATCAAGTCTCCTCAATGGGATTAGATATGATGAGTATCGGTCAAGATTTAGGATCGATGCTTGGTGGCGGTTATGTTAATCGTTTTAATATTCAAGGCAGAAGTTACAAAGTTATTCCACAAGTGAAACGATCTGAGAGATTGAATGCCGATCAATTGCAAGATTATTACGTTTCAGGTCCGAAGGGTGAATTAATTCCCGTTTCAACTTTTGCAACTCTTAAAAATACAGTTGAACCTAGACAACTTAATCGTTTTCAACAATTAAGTTCAGCCAAGATTCAAGGAGTACCAGTGCCTGGTGTCTCATTGGATCAAGCACTGACATTTTTAGAAAATAAGGCAAAAGAGATCTTACCAAAGGGGTATTCGTTAGATTACTCAGGTGAAGCAAGGCAGTTAAGAAAAGAAGGCAGTTCTCTCTTAGGAACTCTAGTTCTCGCATTTATACTTATATTTCTTGTGCTAGCAGCTCAATTTGAAAGTTTCCGTGATCCGTTTATTATCCTTTTTGGCTCAGTACCATTGGCACTATCCGGTGCTTTGGCATTTGTATTTTTAGATGCCACTACTATTAATATCTACACACAAGTTGGATTAATTACACTCGTAGGGCTAGTTTCTAAAAACGGAATTTTAATTGTAGAGTTTGCTAATTCTCTTCAAGAATCAGGAATTGCAAAACTCGAAGCTATCAAACAGGCAACTTCAACTAGATTACGTCCAGTTTTGATGACATCTGTGGCAACTGTTGTTGGACATTTTCCTCTTGTGATTGCATCAGGAGCCGGTTCAGCTGCTCGAAATAGTATAGGAACTGTGCTTGTAACTGGAATGACAATAGGAACTTTATTTACCTTGTTCGTTGTACCTTCAATTTATATGTTAGTTGCCAAAGATCGAACTCGAAATAAAGAATTAGAAAATGATCACAATGAATCCAGGATTATACC
>JAWXBT010000221.1:0-11522 GCA_034440315.1 bacterium | reverse complement strand
TAATTTTTTAGCAAAGATGCGATTTATATTTTTAACACTTATTGTCTTATTTAATGTAACGGAAGCTTCTCTCCATGCAGAATCTTCTAAACTCAAATATGAGGTAGTTGTATATGGCGCAACTGCTGCTGGAATAACTGCTGCCATAGCAGTGCACAGAGATGGCGGAAAAGTAATTATAATCGAGCCATCTAAGCATATTGCAGGCATGATGACTGGTGGTCTTAGTGCAGCCGATGTTTGTAAACAGGCCACACTTGGAGGAATTTCAAGGGAGGTTTTTGAGAAGATTGGTGCACGTTATGGCAAGGAATTTGGATCAACATTTGAGCCACGAGTAGCTGCTGAAGTTTTTAATAATTTAATCAAAGAAAATAATCTAGAAATTTTAACAGAGACAGCATTAAAAGACATTCAAATTAAATCAGGTAAAATTCAATCGATCACCCTTTCTAGTGGTAGAAATATTTCAGGAAATGTTTTTATTGACGCAAGCTATGAAGGCGACTTAATGGCTTTTTCTAAGGTTAGTTATACTATTGGAAGAGAAGGTAGAGAAGTTTACAATGAAAGCATGGCTGGGGTTAGGCCAGATGGTGGAATGAAGCGACATCAATTTCAAGCTTTTATAAATCCTAAAGATCTCAATAATAAATTACTACCTGGAGTCAGTTCTGAGATGCTAGCCGGAGAAGGACAAGGGGATAGAAAAGTCCCTTCTTATAATTATCGCCCTTGCCTAACAAAAAGAGTCGATCTGAAAATTCCTTTTGCAGCACCAAAAGGATACGACAGTTACGATTACGAAGTTTTAGTGAGGTATTTTAAAGCTAAACCGGACTTGAGTCACAGAGACTTGTTTACTGTTTTGAAAGTTCCAAATGGAAAGTTTGATTTAAATAATGGAGGTCCATTTTCTACTAATTTGATTGGGGAAAATTGGGATTATCCAGATGCGGATTTTGAAAAAAGAGCCGAGCTGGCTAGGCTTCATTCAGATCATATTAAGGGGCTTATGTATTTCTTATCAACAGATCCGAAAATACCAGCTCGTATTAGAAATGAAATTTCATCTTGGGGATATTGTAAAGATGAATTTACTGAATCTGGAAACTTTCCCTCACAGCTATATGTTCGAGAAGCTAGGCGCATGATTGGTGAGTATGTTCTTACTCAAAATGATTTAAAAAAACAGAGACGCAAATCTGATTCTATTGCAATGGCTTCATGTCCCATTGAGTCACATCATGTTCAAAGGCTCGTTGGAAAAAATGGAGCTGTCTTTGTTGAAGGTCATTTACAAACATCCGTAAGTCCATATCAGATTCCTTATCGAAGTATTTTACCTAAAAGAGATCAAGTACAGAATCTTTTGGTTCCAGTCGCCCTTTCAGCAAGTCATGTAGCGTATAGTTCTCTGCGAATGGAGCCAGTTTATATGGCTTTAGGACAAAGTGCTGGAGTTGCAGCCATGATGGCTTCAAAATCTGGGTTGGCCGTTCAAGATATTGATACTACGAAAATTAGAGAGAGGCTATTAGAGCTGAAACAAAAACTTGGAGATTTGCCCATAGTAAGTCAGAGAAAAATGAAGTGAGACATTTGAGCATCCATCAAGAATCAAATTAATTTACTAAAGGCTAGATTGCTGAGTCACTCAACAGAAAAGTATTCGAAAATTCCTTATTTTAATTTTTCAAAAACTTTGGCCACCTATTTGTATATCCATCAAAAGTAAGCCTGGCTACAACTGCGGATTCTAGATCTTTAATATAGATCTCATAGTTTGAAGTTTCATGATCGTGTTGTGTAACTAGGGAAGCCGCATAAAGAAGAAATTTTCCATCTGGAGAAATAGTTGGAAAGTACTCATGTCCTCTTGGTTCTCCAGCATCTTGCAAAGTACTTACTTGCTTTGTTTCTAGTTCCATTGAGTAAATTCCGGATTTTGAGAGTGCAGTGCTTTTATTAATATAGCTCAGGTTTTTACCATCATTCCAAAAAGAGGCTTCACAGCCCCTTATAGTAAAGGTTGCTTCTCCAGTTTCAAGATTGGCGAGCCAGGTATTCCAGCGATCTGGTTTATCACTTGTAAAGGCTAGCCATTTTCCATCTGGGGAAATACTTGGTTTGATAACGGCTCCATTTTTGTAATTTCCTCGCTTTAAAGGAAATATCTTTGTTTCGTTAGTACCATCTAAGTTTATCGAGATTACAGATTTTCGCTCTCTTTCGAAGTAGATTGTTTTTCCGTCTCTACTAAAAGTTGGGAAATTCCCATTTTCATTTAAGCGTTTTGCTACTTTACCATCTCGATCTACAATCCATATTTCAGAAGGTGCCAATCTAAAATTAGTGTGACTTCGTGCGTAGACAATCCATTTACCATCTGGAGATGGATCTGGATACCGATCTTGCCAATCAGAATCAACTACCTTGGATAGTTCACTAGCATCGGGATTCATTGCGTAGATTCCAAATGTTCCTGAGCGATTAGAATCGAAAACAATTTTGCCACTAAATTTAGATTTAATTTCATTCTGTGTATTTAAATCAGAAGCAGTGGGTATTTCTGATATGATTGGATTTGCTTTTTCAGCATTTAGCGAGGGAGAGCGACTTAAGAAGAAGATGATTAGTAAAACTAGGACTATCAAAGATAGAGTTTTTTTATAAAATAATGATGAAGGTTCAAAATCAATGTTTTTTGATTCTTTCGATGTTGCTTCATGTTTAAAAAATGGCAGTAGCAGTATTAATAAGGCAGCAATTCCTAAAAGATAACCGTATACTTGTGTAAAAAGATGGTGAGATACTGCTGTTAATTTTGCATCACTACCGGGAAGGCCTAAGAGTTCAAATGTTAATGCCCAGGTACCTTCGTATACTCCGAATCCAGCAAAACCTGAAAATGGTAAACTGGCAGCAAGTTCAGAGGCGAACATTCCTAAGAAAGCTTTTGCAAAGGGCATTTGTTGCAAATTATACCCAAGAGGCACAAGCATTCCACAAAGAAAAACATAGTATGAAGAGTATTTGGCTAAGCGAACAAGAACTGAAAGAAATAAAAGTCGGCCGTAAATACCAGCCTTTTTTGCAAGTTCAAGAGAATTGATAATCGATTCAAGGCCAGTATTGATTTTAGAGATCCATTTTTTTGGCAAAAATGAAATTGATTTAATGAATTTTGTAGCAAATTTAACCAAAGAAGGTAGGAAGGCAATGATGGCAATTGTCACGGCAGATAATATGACTCCGCCGATAATGAATGGAGTGGCGGCCATGTGGCCTTGAATCGATGCTCCTTGTATTGACCATAATGCAAAGGCAACTAATGGAACTAGAGCAAGAATATCAAAAAGAAAAGCCAGGGCAAAACTAGATGCGGCAGATCCGAAAGGTATACCGAGTCGAGTAGTTCCTATATAGATATAAACGAGATCTCCAAGTCTAGCAGGTAGAAGATCTGCAAATAAATTTCTGATTAAAGTCGTTAGAAAGAGTGGTAAGGTTGCTGGTGAATGGCCCGCAACTTTCAAAACAGTTTGGTATCTCCAAGTTCGGCATAGACTACCTGCAAGAGAGAGTATGACAAATATTGCTAGGAAGTTCCAAGATACACTTCTGATAATTTCAATAACATCACCCACAGAGACGTAGGTTAAAAGATAGGAAAATATAGCAGCGGTTATTCCCAGGCTAAATAAGGCATAAATAATTTTGTTAATATTCATAATTTTTTATTGTTTAGTAACAAAAAGAATAATTCCAACTAATAGAATAGCGATCGATCCAATAAGTTTTGTATAGAAAATTAACCAAGAATCTTGAGCAAATATTTTAGGTTCAGGGATTGTTTTTGTTTTGAAAATTGGAAGGAGTAGAAAACCTAAGGCAATTGCTCCTAAAATATAACCGTAAATCTGAACAAAAAAGTGCAGTGAAATGCTTGTAACTTTTGCAATGTGACTTGGAAAACCAAGAAGTTCAAAAACTAGGGCCCAGGTACCTTCGAAAATTCCAAACCCTGCAATACCTGCAAAAGGTAGGCTAGCAGCAGATTCAGCAGCACAGATTCCCAAGTAAACTTTAAATACATTTAAATCTGGCAACATGTAACCCAAAGGCTGAAGCAGGCTAAAGAGAACCATATACTGTGCGCCATATTTTATTAGGCGAATTACGCCGGAAAGAAAGAATAATCTGGTATAAACTCCAGCTTTTTGAGCGGTATCAATTTCTCTTTGTGTTTCACAAAGGAGATTTGAGAGTTTCTCTTTTTTTCCATTCGATAAAAATGGAAGAAGTTTCGTGTGTTCTGAGCACCAAGTGCAAATATTAGGTAGGAATCTAAGGAGAAGAAAAGAAAGAACAGTGATTCCAAGTCCACTTGCTAGAACAAACCAGATCGAGATCTGTCCCAGATCTTGGCTACCCATTGCAATTAAGGCCAAGATTGGTGCCAGGGAGAGTAAGTCAAAAAGAAATGCGATTGCAAAGCTTGAAGCGGAGGCAGCGAATGGAACGCCTAATCTTGTAGTAATTAGAAAGACGTAAATTAGAGAGCCTGTACGGGCTGGTAATAGATCAGAGAAAAAGTTTCCTACCAAAACTGTCATGTATAAAACTACTATATTAGGAGAATAGCCTGACACCTTAAGTAGGATTAAATACCGCCAGGCCCTAAAGAAGCTCATTACGAAGGAGAGAGCTACGAACATTAGAATGCCGGGTATGTAGGCATTTTCTAAGAGAGAGACAACGTCAGAAAATGTAATATGACTAAAGAGAAAACTAAAAACTGCAATGGTAACTAGGGTACTTAAAATTAAATAAGAAGTTTTTTTTGATTTTTTGGAGGTCGGCGTAGCTGGCTTATCAGGTCTGATAATCTGACTATTATTTTCTTGATCCTTACATTGTAAGGTGTGATTTAACTTTGATTCTACCAAGGCGCGTACTGAATATAAATTCTTGATAGAGTATAGGCAACCTTGCATATCGGAAGCAAGGGAGCTGATGTTACTGTGTAACTGCGAGCTTTAGTTCAGTGGCTGACCAATCAAAATTTGGATCTTTGCTGATCTGAGAAATTAAAATGCATTTAATTAAATTAGCACTTGTAAAAATTGCTGTGACATCAGATTGAGAACCAAAAAAAGGTAAATTTAATTTACTAAAATGGATCGGACCCTGCCAATCTGAATATGAAGAGATAGTTACGTAATCCTTAAAATCTTGATCTAGATCTGAACATTCTTTAGATACTTTTATTTCTAAACCACGAGGAAAGTCTGAGAAAAAATTATCAGTAGTTAATGAAATCCCAGAAAGTCCTACTGCTTTATCAAGTTTAATGTGTAGCCACTCACCCCCTACTTGAGGAGCTGGAGCAAGTCGAACTCTTGTTAAGGGGTCTTTGTCTTTTAAATTTAAAAGCTCACTCGATCCGAGTTTTGAGCTTAGTGAATGTGAAAATTCCGAGATATGAAGGAAGGTCACATTCTTTTCCACCTCCCTTAGAGCCATAACAGGCAATCCAAATTGTCTTAATAAATATAATGAAGGAGAGTTAATGGTGGTAATTAGATCTCGTTGTTCTAAAGTAAATTTGGAGGTGGAAACCTCTTTTAATATGTCAAAATTGGATTTTGATTTAAGAATTGGAATTTTAAAATCATTTTTTACTAAATTAACAAATAGCAAAAATGGAATTATCCAGATTAAATGTCTTATTTTTTTATTAAAATTAATTCCAAAAGCAATGCATAATAAAAATACACAGAGTCCTGAGATTATCGGGGTAAGCGGAATAAAGATTAAGCCAGGAACTAGTCTAGAAAAAGAAGCGAGTGGTGCAATTTGAGAAGACTTAATTGAGATGAAATTAGTATCCAACAATACACATAACCCAGTAATTAGAGCAGTAAAAGAGATCTGCGAACTAAGATCGTTAATAGATATTTTCCTTTTCACTGCAAAGAAAGTGATGGAGAGAAATAAAATGACTATGCCGATAGGCTCATAGCCTTCTCTAAGATAAGATCTATCTATAGATTTTTTTGCAGTATCTGGTCCAATTAAGGGAAATCGACCATCTTTAGTGCCGTATCCAGGGACGAAGTGTCCGTACTGAGATAATTTTGGAATATTTGGGCTAGGAGAATTAAAGGAGACTAACACTGCTGGTAAGAGAAGAAAGAGAGCCAGGAGGTAGTAGATAGACTTTCTTTTGTTTTTTAATAAATAAGCAAAAGCAAAGATACAAATTATCAAGATTGGAATTGAGAGTGAATTCGCGGATTGGGCGAATAAGATTGATGTTAAAAGAAAGACAGCCCATGCAATTCTGCTCGCATTAAACCGTAAAACATAGATATAAGAGCAGATCAGAGTGGGTATCCAAGCTAAGCTGCCAATCACAACTGTATCAAAACCGAATAAAATCAGAATACAAATATTAGAGATAATGCTGGGAATAAGATACTGGCTGATTTTTTTATTTGAAGTTTGACTTAATAGAAACAAGCATAGGCTGGTAAAAATAAAAAATATTGTTAATTGGAATAAGATTGCTGCCTTCGATCCAAAGTAGATTGAAATTTGATGAGAGATAGGATCGAGTCTCCACATGTGATAAGCATTTGAATTATTGTTAGTTAAGGGGAAATAGTCGTAGCTTGATCCGATTATAGATAAAAAGCGCGTGTCACTAAAAAGAAAGATCTTATTACTAAGACAGTAGATTAAAATAGAAAGAATTACGCCGATGCTTGCTATGATTATTAATTGAAGGCTGGAAATTTTATTTTGATTTACTTCAATCATTATTTTATCAAAGAAAAGATTTCTTTTGAAATTTTGTTAACCGCCCATACCGTTTCTTCTTCTGTGTTAAATCTGCCTATGCTAATTCTAAAAGAAGAATTTCGTTCTGCCTTATTTAATCCTATGGCTTCTAATACATGTGAGTTAGATCCAGTTTGTGATAAACAAGCAGAGGATGAGGAAAGTGCTATTTCATTGCTAAGTTTTGATAGAAGGGTGCTGGCATTGAGGCCAGGGACTCTTAGATTGAGATTCCCAGCAATTCTATGTTTTTGACTCCCATTAATGGAGATTTTAGACACTGAAGTTTGCAAGCCCTCGGCAGCAATCTTTGTTAATTTGGAAATATGCCGAATTACCTCAGAGCCTTCTTTGGTTAATATTTCACAGGCTTTTCCCAATCCGACTATGCCCGGAACATTAAGAGTACCTGAGCGAAGGCCTCTCTGATGACCACCCCCAAATATAATTGGAAGTAGTTCATCTCGTATTCGTTGAGATGCATAAAGGGCCCCGACACCTTTTGGGCCATAAATTTTATGTCCAGAAAAAGATGCTAAATCGACACTGTAATCACTTAGCTTAAAATTCTCTTTGCCTAAAAGTTGGGTGATATCTAAATGCAAAAAAGTGTGGCACTCTTTGCAAATTTCAGAGATTTTTTTCAGATCTTGAATTGTGCCAATTTCATTATTCGCTGCAATTAAAGAAAAAATAGCAGTTGGTTTTTGAAGTTCTGATTTTAATTGTTCTAAATCTAAAAGGCCTTGCTGATCTACGTTAATTTTAACGGCTTCGAATCCGAGTTTTTCTAGTTCCAGTGCCACATCTAGGACTGCTTTATGTTCAATTGTAGAAAAGCAGATACGTTTTGGTTTTAGACCTCTTAATCCAAGTAAAGCCAGATTGATTGATTCTGTTGCTCCACTTGTAAAAATAAATGAATTTGGATCGCAACCAAGAAGTCCGGCAATGTTCTCATTTGCGATGTTAACCAGTTCTTCTGCTTGCCAGCCCCAAGCATGAGAGGTACTAGCTGGATTTCCAAATTGAGTTGTCATGATCTCAGACATGATCTCACTAATCCGTGGATCGGTTGGGGTAGTAGCATTATTGTCAAAGTAAACTCTCACGGTTTTTTAGGAGGAGCCAAATAAACATTAATCTCTTCAATCATCTGTGAGTATTGAGGCTCTGTCAATTGTAACACCTTTACAAGGCTACTTGTTGGTAGTGTTTGCTGATCTTTATACCTATCCCATTTGTTGTTTACGTAACCTTCAAAAAGCTCTTGGGCAGCAGTGCAAATAGGCCGGATTGCGGCTCCTCTTGGATCATTAGTGCTTGCTTTTCTATCAAGTGGAAAGATCAGGATTTCCGGTACTCCGTTTTTTTGAAGATATTTAATCAATGTTTGTTCAGGATCGAAATGATATTTTTGAGAGAGACGATAGTTTAAAACTTTGCGCGTGCAACCGTGTGCTTGAACTACGTATTCTTCTCGTAAAAATCCGGCTGCCAGCATATCTCCGAGAAATGTAAAAACAGAAGAGAGTCTACATTCTTCAACAAAAGGGATCCTTTTAATGGAGGCAACGATACCCGTGACCTGTGAAATTTTACGGCAGTGATCCCTGTAGATTTCAATCCAGTCAGAAACTCCAGGCGTTTCAATTTCTGGTCGTTCAGCTATAGAAGTTAATCTATCAGCAACTTCTTTGTTC
Source organism: bacterium (assembly GCA_034440315.1). Classification (GTDB taxonomy): domain Bacteria; phylum Bdellovibrionota_C; class UBA2361; order UBA2361; family J135; genus JAWXBT01. The sequence continues at coordinate 2,970 of JAWXBT010000221.1, read as the reverse complement.
CCGAGTCGTTGCAAGGCTCCACGAATTGTTGTGATTACAGTTTTGCTGCCAGCCAGAGCCATAGAATTCGCTACTTTTATAATATCTAAAGCTATTACTGGATCTTTAAGGACTGCGTTTGCTTGAATATCAATCGAAGTTCGAGTGTCGGTAAGTAGAGATTTTAGTTGCTCAAGGCTTTCTTTGTTGGCTGGAAGTAACCAAGACAGAGGAGATTTAGATGTTGTTTGAGTAGACTGAGTCATGTTTTTACTGTCGCTATTCTATTATTATCTATATATTTTTATTCTGGCCAGGAAAAGCGTTTCCCTAAAATAGCTAAAATGACGCAAGCCGTTTTGCCGGAATATATACTTTGCCTCAGAAATACAGTCAAAGCAGTTTAGGTTTTGACAATGTATTTAGTAAGCTAAAGCAATCGTAGCCAAGTATGGTCGGCCAGTTAAATGATTAAGTTAAATTTAGTTAGAATTTACTTTTCGGAGATGTTTTATGCGAACTGAGAAAGATTCAATGGGCGAAATGCAGGTTCCAAAGGATGCATTATGGGGAGCCTCTACTCAGAGAGCCGTACTCAATTTTCCCATATCTAGTTTAAGATTTTCAAAAAACTATGTTTCGGCACTAGGTTTAATAAAGAAAGCAGCAGCACTGGCTAACAATTCTTTAGGACTTTTGGATGATAAAAATTGTCAAACTATCTGCAAGGCTTGTGATGATGTTATTAGTGGAGAACTTTATCGCCATTTCGTAATTGATATTTTTCAAACAGGCTCCGGCACCTCTACCAACATGAACTGTAATGAGGTAATCGCAAATCGATCTTTAGAAATTCTCGGTGCAGCCAAAGGTGAAAGAGGCCTAATTCATCCCAATGATCATGTTAACATGTCGCAATCTTCGAATGATGTAATACCAACTGCTATTCACATTGCGGCAGGCGAAGCGATTGAAAAAGATCTTCTTCCGGCGTTAGCAAGTCTAGAAAATGCTTTTTCAAAAAAAGCTAAAGAATTTGAGAAGGTCGTAAAGTCAGGTCGTACACACTTACAAGATGCAACTCCAATTACTTTGGGTCAGGAGTTTAGTGGTTATGCAGCTCAAATCCGTTATGGAATTGAGAGAATTAAGCGTGCCCAAGAATCCCTAAAAGAGCTAGCTCTTGGTGGCACTGCTGTTGGGACAGGACTAAATACACATCCTGATTTTCCAAAAAAAGCTATTGCCGAGATAAATAAACTAACAAAAATGAAGTATGTAGAGGCTCGCAATCACTTCGAAGCCCAAGGCACAAAGGATGCCTGCGTTGAATTAAGTGGACAATTAAAAACGATTGCTGTTTCATTAATGAAGATCGCAAATGATCTAAGGTGGCTTGCATCTGGTCCTCGTTGTGCAATCGGTGAAATTGGATTGCCTGAGATTCAACCAGGATCCAGCATTATGCCAGCTAAAGTGAATCCAGTGATCTGCGAATCAGTTATGATGGTCGCAGCTCATGTCATGGGGAACGACACAGTTGTGATGATTTCTGGGCAACACGGCAATTTCGAATTAAATGCCATGATGCCTGTACTCGCACACAATCTACTTGAGTCGATTGAACTTTTAGCAAATGTTTCGAATAACTTTGTAAGTAAATGCGTCTTAGGAATAACAGCTAATGAAGAAAAATGTCTTGAGTATGCCGAAAAGAGTCTTTCAACATGCACATCGTTAGCTCCAGTGATTGGTTATGACAAAGCTGCACAGTTGGCTAAAACGGCTTATAAAGAGGATAAGACAGTGAGGCAAGTAGCCAGAGAGATGAAAGTTTTAGCCGAACCTGAACTTAATAAGTTGTTGGATTTATTGGGAATGACTAAGCCAGGACTATAGTTGCGAAGTTTAATATAAAAAATTATTCAATTAACACATATAACCTGTCGATATGTTAATATATACTTTGACACAAAAGATTTTTAATAATCTTAAGTGGTCGAAACCTAATCGGTTTTACATCACTACTAGTGGCCAAGTATTTATTGATGGCTCAATTATATCATTAGACATAATTGACCGAAACATATCTAGGCCTTTAGGATTTATAAATGTTAGATAGATTAAGAAGGTTTCTAAGCGAAGTCATTAAGAATGCAGTTGAGTCCCTGCGACCAAAGATTCTGGTTCCTGTTCCAGTTAGAGTCGATCGACGCAGCCGCAAATAAAAAGTTTTAATAACTTTTTATGCAGACTTTCTATTAATACCGAGTACGGATATGTCTCGAAGCAATTCCTTATCTTCACCATTCGTGCGTTCTCAAAAATTACTTGAGTATTACCGTATGATTGGTTCCTCACTTATTGAATATGAAAGCTCCCAAACAGGTATTGGTGCAGTAATTGATCTTTCTCATTATAAAACTCCTTTTGCGATTCCTTTAGATTTTAAATCATTTTTTAGAAAATCTATTTTGGCTTTTGAACAGGGAGTTGTTTTTGTTCCAGTTGAATATCTAGAATCTTTTCTTGAAGATCTTTTAGATCTCGATGTCTCCGAAGAAGATCTCTTTATTATTGGAAAAAAGAAACTGTATGCTTCTGGCTGGATTTCACTTTTAGGATTGGCTGGATCTTTGGCAACAGGACTTTATACCGTCTCATTAGGAGCATCGCTCTTATTTTCCTTTGCTTTAACGGTGTTTATCGCCCTTCCCTTTGGAATTTTGTGGCATTATGCGCCAAGAGATAGACTCTCAAGACGAATTCGCTTTGCACGTCTATTACAAAGTGAAGTGAGTCGCAGAAGAGGAGATACGGGGCCTTTTGTTTCAACTCCCTTAAGGGCTGTTACTGATAAGTTTTTTGGAAAAGCTACGGTTGGCTCGGCTCGATCTATTCTTGCAAAGAATTAATTATAGTAATTTTCAAAAGTCTTTGCCGAAAAGAAAAGGCTTTAGAAAGTTACTATCCCCCGCAGGGATAATAAAT
>JAWXBT010000220.1:0-3126 GCA_034440315.1 bacterium | reverse complement strand
TGGAAAGCAGAAAACGTCCCAAAAGCTCTGGCTGTCCGCTGTGCTTATCTCAATGGACAACTCAAATTTTGACTGTTTTTACAACTTTGAGATGCTCCCACGGCAGATTGCCTACCTAAGCGCCGACCGGGAGTTCATCGAACTTGAGTAGTTTGTTTGCTAGAAATCACCTTAGAGATTGTAAAGTGACTTAAAAGAAGAATATGATACGTTGAGCAATTGGCAAGAGAAATCGATTCTATCTGTATATGAAGCCTGGAAGTTCTGTCAAATTTAAACTGCCCCCCAAGGGCATGCTTGCGCCGAATGGATCAGATGATCCGCTTAAGTACTATTATGTACCATTGGTATCCAAGCTTTTTATTAGCAGAATTAATATTACTCTTCGCTTATTGAATGACCTCTCCTTTGATAAATCGCTTGAAATTGGATATGGGAGTGGAGTTTTATTACCAACTCTTTCTAAGTTAAGCAATCAAGTTTATGGCGTTGATATTGGAAGTGACCCTAAATTTGTTGTTGAGCAGTTGAAAGCGCTAGGGTGCAATCCAACACTCAGCACAGGGATCGCAGATAAATTACTATTTGAAGATAATTATTTCGACTTGGTAGTGGCTGTATCGGTGTTAGAACATATTAAAGATATTGAGCCTTTCCTAACAGAAATCCACCGAGTAATAAGACCTGGTGGATTTCTGTTAGTAGGGATGCCTGCGGTTAATTCTTTTATGGAGAAACTGTTTGCAGCGATCGGTTTCTCTGGTATAAGCAATCACCATGTCACCTCACCAGAAATAATGCACAAAGCTGCAAATGGCATGTTTACGCTCAAAGATACGGGCTGGATGCCTGGTTTCTTGCCATCAAACTTCTATCTTTATAAATCTTTTTTATTCCAAAAGTAATCTTTACTGTAAAAACTGCTCACGCTAAACTATGCATCCTAGAAACTCTTTGGAAAAGTGGAGAAATCGCAATCTCTATTACTATCAAGATATAGAGAGATTGTGTCAGTTTATCGTTCAACCTCAGTCGAAGATATTAGAAGTTGGGTCAGGGCTGGGGCATCTATTAAATGCGGTAGAACCTGAAATTGGTTTAGGCATTGATATCAGTAGTGTTGCACTTGAGTTTGCAAGAGATCGATTTTCTTCTCTAGAGTTTTGGGAAGAAAATGCTGAAGATTTTCAACCTACAGATACTTATGACTACGTTTTGCTTGCAAATACGATTAGCTATATTCAAGATATTCAAAAAGCACTATACAGCATTTACAAGTCGTGCGAACCTCAAACTCGTGTAGTGTTGACGTTTCATAATCCTGCATGGGAGCCAGTTCTTAAACTTGCGACTTTAATTGGTCAGAGAATGCCAATTTCCAATCTTAACTGGCTGAGTTTTGAAGATATTGAGAACCTCTTAAACCTTGCTGGTTTTGATGTGGTTGTGCATGGCAAACGGCTGCTTATTCCTAAGTTCGTTCCATTTCTGTCAGGGTTTGTCAACCGAATTTTAGCGCCCTTACCCTGGATTAATAGGATTTGTTTATCTGAGTATATTGTTGCTCGCATCCATCCTAAGGAGATTGATTCTAGAGAAAATTTGCGAACAATGACGTGTTCAGTAATTATTCCAGCTAGAAACGAAGCCGATAATATTGAGAGTTGCATTACCAGAATGCCTAAGCTGGGAAGGCACACAGAAGTTATTTTTGTTGAAGGGCATTCTACAGATAATACCTGGAATGAAATTCAGCGGGTGCAGCAGCAATATGGCGGAGAGTGGGATATTAAGATTTGTCGGCAGTCTGGCAAAGGAAAAGGAGATGCGGTTCGCCAAGGATTTGACATGGCGACAGGCGACGTATTTATGATCCTTGATTCTGACTTGACGGTTAGATCAGAAGATCTGATTTACTTTTTTGATGCGATCGCATCAGGATATTGCGAACTTGCCAACGGCTGTCGATTAATTTATCCCCTCAGTTCTGAAGCGATGCCTTGGATTAATCGCCTCGCGAACCGATTTTTCGCCTGGTTATTGTCTTATCTTCTAAATACAAAGATTAAAGACTCCCTGTGTGGAACCAAAGTAATTTCTAAAGAGAACTATTTAAAGCTAGCCGCGAATCGTTCCTACTTTGGAGATTTCGATCCGTTTGGAGACTTTGACCTGCTATTTGGTGCCGCCAAGTTAGGTCTTAAGATTAGAGATATTCCCGTTCGATATGTACCCAGAACCTATGGTTCTTCTAACATTCAGCATTTGAAAGAGGGGATTGTTTTGCTAAAAATGTGTCTCTATGCAGCCAGAAAAATCAAATTTCTCTAGCAGGTTATTTCAGCAGTGGCAGTTCTTAAAGTTTATTGAGTCAATTGATTGTGATAAATAAAGGATTATTAAATCGACTCAGGTTGCCAGAATTCACCGGGATTGCTGACTTGGACGATCCTAATAACATTCACCTCATCCGAAACATCATTCACCGGAAACCGTTTCTTAAAAGAATCTACCAGTCTTTCTATCAAGATATGTTGGGAAGATGCATAAACACTCCGCCGCTGGGAGACTTTATTGAAATGGGAAGTGGAGCCGGTTTTATTAAAAAGCTGGCTCCACACGTTATCACTTCAGATGTTTTACCCTATGACGGGGTTGATCTCGTTTTTTCTGCGCTTGATATTCCCTTGCAGAAGTCAAGTGTCAGCGCCTTTCTCATGATTGATGTGCTGCACCACGTAAAAGACTCAGTCAGATTTTTTGAGGAAATGCAGCGTTGTCTTAAAACAGGTGGCAAAATCATCATGGTTGAGCCTGCAAATACTCCCTGGTCAACATTTATTTATACTAGATTTCACCATGAACCCTTTGAACCTTCTGGAGAATGGGGATTTGAAGAAGGAGGTCCGCTATCTGGAGCTAATATGGCAATCCCTTGGATTATTTTTTGCCGCGATCGCCAACGATTTGAACAAGAGTTCGCCCAATTTCGAATTCGATCGATTAGCTGTCATACTCCTTTAAGATATCTTCTTAGTGGAGGATTATCAGTACGACAACTTGTTCCATCTTGGTCTTATCAATTCATTCAGATTGTGGAGTGGCTTTTGTCTCCAATCAATAGAT
>JAWXBT010000219.1:0-3651 GCA_034440315.1 bacterium | reverse complement strand
CATGATCTCTTTATTCGCTTCATTCTTAGGTCGTAATGAGTCTGGCATTTGGTTACTACCTTCCAATGCTACCTGTGCAAAACATTTAGTAATATTTGATTAGTGAAACACTATATAGTAAGTCCAAAAAGAACTTTCCTAAAGGAAATCTTTTTTTGGACTTAAGATCCCGCGGAGGGATGATAAATAGTTGTCCCAACTAAATATCTTAAGTAAACCCAAGGTTTTCAGCAGAAAAGTATTCGGAAATTACTTGTTGGGATAACTATATAACACAAATTTAGTAATATTTTAAAAAACTTATCTCAATAATCATCAGAGTGAATTGAAGAGCTTATAATACAGGTAGTTATGTAGTTTTTGAACCTAAAATAACCTTGTTGTTGATTAGAACTTGAACGGCCTGAAGTGTTTTTAAAATTAGATCTTCATTCACTATCATTTTTAACTGTGCTGCACCTTTATCGATCGCTTCTCTTAGCGAACATTTTGAGGTCATTACTGCATCAAGAATCAATAGAATGAACGAACTGATTTCTGAATAGTGAACTTTGTCAGTTTCAGGATGTCGAAAAGTTAATAAAAAATAATTTCCTTTGAGAACTTCATTGTCTTTAAATTGACTCAAATCTTCTGAAGTCATTCGAAAGATAGGATATGCAAGTGAACTTACCCGATGTTCTGGATTCACTATAAAAAAGTTTTCAAGAAGCGGTTCAATAATTTGTTGATATGGATCTGGTTCAACATCTTCCATCATTTGAACTTCAATTTCAATCCATTCAAACTCGAGAAGATCTCTAAGATAAGGATACCTATCTAGTCCAAAATTAGTTTGCTCAACAAAATCGAGTAATCCTTTTGGCATTTTCCATAGTTGAGGAGAAGAACATGGAAATTCGGCAAAAAATTTAGTTATTAGTTTTTGCCATTCCACAGCAGGAAGAGTTGCAACAGTAATTGGATAAGCAATAGTAAGTGCATCTGAGACTAAATTAAAAACTAATCTACGGTAAGTCGAAACCCTATCTTCAGAACCAACTCCAGGAATATCAGGATAAACATTAGTACGGCAATAATCAGCAAAACGCCTTTGATACTCTTGAAAATTATATGACTCAGGAGTCTTAAGCTGCATTTGCTATTTTCCATCGAGCATCAATCATAGACTGAAGTCTCAAAAGTTCAGTTTCAATTTCTTTTGGATCTGGGAAATTAAAATCACGTTCCAATAGAACTGGAACTTCTTTTACTTTTTGCAGAGTCCAATCAAATAAATCATAAACAGGTTCAATTATTGGCTCGCCATGGGTATCGATAATCAAGGTTGGAGATTTTTGTTCGTGACCAGCCATATGAATATATGCCACACGATTCAAGGGAAGTGCATCAATAAAACCCTTTGCATCATAACCGTGATTAAAAGCATTGACATAGACGTTATTAACATCAAGAAGCAAATTACAATCTGACTCTTCGGCAATTGCGGAGATAAAACTTACTTCATCTATTTGAGGAGCAACTGGAGTATAGTATGAGACATTTTCGATGGCGATTTTTCTTTCAAGAAAATCTTGTACGATTCTTATTCTTTCAGAGACATGATGAACCGCCTCCTCGCAAAATGGAATTGGTAGAAGATCGTATAGGTGCGCATTGTCGCATTTGTTAAAACTGAGATGCTCAGAGTAAACAGCAACATTATATTCTTGTAGAAACTTCTTTACCCCTGCCAGAAAATTCAGATCGAGTGGTTCAGGACTTCCTAAAGAAAGAGAAAGACCGTGGCAAGTTATTGGAAACTTCTCTGCCACGGTCTTTAATATTTTCTTCCATTTACCACCAATCTCCATCCAATTTTCAGGAGCAAGCTCAACAAATCTAGGAGCGACTGAATCAGACGACAAGAAATAATCCTTGATATCTCTTCTGAATCCTAATCCAGCTCCACTTGGCAATACTTGCTTCATTAAATTGACTCCGATTGGTAAGCAAAGAATAAACTATTCCTTTTTCTCTCCACATGTTGCTTCGGCAGCTTTACCATCTTTTCCTTCGCCGCACTTACCTTCACCACATTTTCCTTCGGCAGCTTTACCATCTTTTCCTTCGCCGCACTTACCTTCACCACATTTTCCTTCGCCGCATTTTCCTTCACCTGCCTCTTTATCGTCGTGCTCGTGTCCTTCGTGAGTTTCAGCAGCATGAGTTGGAGCATCAGCAGCATATACTGAAACCTTATTGTTCAATTCAACTTTATTCATTATCGAATTGCGCACCTGTGCAGCTGAACCAAGATCTCTTACTGAGACCTGTTGAGTTGCACTAGCGGCTGTTGCGAATAATGATGCAGTAGCGATGGCAGCAATCGTGCCCTTATTAATTCTTATGTTCATGAGGTTAACTCCGAATATGGGTCAATAAATATGTAGAAAGCATGTTTGTCAAAAAAAATTTCTGGACACCCATACTTTCTTAGAATAAAGACGAACAATCCAAAAGAAAATTCGTTTTATATAGACCAAAAATTGCAGATTTTTACACTTTTAGCCAAACCAAAAATGGGATAAAACTCAACTATTTAGATAAATCACTCCTCTTATGCACGGATATACAACTAATTGTAATCTATAGAATTTTAGCTTAATTTTTACGAAGACAATTTATGGACACCCAAAGTTTTGAAATCGATCAATTTAGAGGCTTCTTACCTGCAAAGGATCCACTCACAAGTCTTTCAAGTTACTTTGCTGCATGGGAACAGGCGGCCTCCGAACTGCCAAAGCTTCTGGTAACAGATAGAATCAGAGGCATTCTAGATCAGCTCCCAATCTTGGACACCCAAAGTTTAACAAATAGATCTGAAATAGAAAGATCTATGATGGTAATATCTTATCTTGGACATGCTTATGTTTGGGGCGAAAAGAAATTGTGCACCTTATTACCAAAATGTATCGCAATCCCATGGCAAAAACTTTCTCTGAAACTTGGAAGACCCCCAGTTCTCTCTTATGCGTCTTATGCACTTTGGAACTGGAAGCGAATAGATCCATTTGGTCCATTAGCACTGGGCAATATTGCTCTACTTCAGAACTTTTTAGGTGGCATCGATGAAGAATGGTTTATACTTATTCATGTCGATATTGAAGCTAAGGCAGCACAGGCAATCAATGTCATTGAAAAAGCTTTTGAGGCATGTGACCAATTAGATTCACAAGGATTAATAAATGCACTTAAGGATGTATCCATATCACTCATAAATATCAATAAAACCATGGATCGAATGACTGAGCATTGCGATCCGTATATATATTATAATCGAGTTCGTCCCTATATTCATGGATGGAAAGATAATCCTTCAACTCCCAATGGGATTATTTATGATGGTGTTATAGAATATAAAGGACACCCACAAAAATTTAGAGGTGAAACTGGCGCCCAAAGTTCCATTATACCCGCACTTGATGCACTACTTGGAATTCATCATGACAACGATCCTCTGCGGCACTATTTAAATGAAATGAGGGACTACATGCCGCCGAAACATAATGAGTTTATAAAATCTGTAGAAGCTCACGGATCGATTAGAAATTTTGTTTCAAAGAATAAGGAAACTAATATTGAGCTAAAAGATATCTATAACCATTGCAT
>JAWXBT010000218.1:0-8843 GCA_034440315.1 bacterium | reverse complement strand
GTATACAATGAATCAGAAATATGCCCTCATTTGTTTAGGTGTCTTTTCTACAGGGGACCACCATCTCCAATTATCTATATTTCATTAGTTAAATTTAATCAACAAATCAAGCGATTTAATTCCAATACTAATTGTCTTCAAAGCTGCCAAAGAAGTGGCACCATAATAATGGCAATTATATAAATGAGAATAGTCAGTGGAAATCCCACGATAAAAAAATCACGAAACTTATAGTTACCTGGTCCATATACCATAAGACATGATGGCTCTAGAGGAGTCAGGTAGGAACAACTTGCTGCGATCGCAATCATCATAACAAAAGGTCGTGGATTAAATCCGAGTTGTAGAGCAGCCTGAACTGCCACCGGAATTAGTACGATCGCCGCAGCCTGATTCGACATTGCTTGAGTTAAAAAAACTGCCAAGACGAAAAAACATGAGAGTAATAATATTGGATTTGAATCACCGACTGAAGAGATTAATGCCGATGCCAAGTATTTTCCAGCACCGGATTCTTCCATTGCAACTCCGATTGATAGCATACAGCCGATTAAGACAATAATTTGCCAATCCATACGTCTAAATGCCTCCTCTGGAGTAATACATTTAGTAATAAACATTAAAAAAGCTCCCAGGATTACAGCAACCGGAAATGTTAGAAAATTAAATGTTGCAGCAAGTAAAGTTAATCCAAAAATCCCGATTGCAATGGGAGCATGACGAAGATTCAATTTTTCTTTCTCCACACTTCCAGTCAGTCGAATTAAGCCAGCATCATTTAAAGATTGAATGTCTTGATTTCGTCCTTGTAGAAGTAAAACATCTCCAGCTCTAAGCTTTGTCTCACTAAGTTTAATAACTGCCCCTGGCGAAGATCTGTTTATGGCTAAAACAATAATATCGTATCTTTCTCTAAAATTTAATCCTTTCAGAGTCCTTCCGATAAAGGGTGATGGCGGTAAAATAACTCCTTCAACTAGAATAAGATCCTCTGGATCGATTTCTGGATCGGTCAGCTTTGCATCGGCTTTTAGCTCTACTCCTTTAATGTCTTTAATTTTTAAAATATTTTCTCGACTACCCTCTACAAGCAAAACATCTCCAGCAGCAAGTTTGGTTTTTGCTTTTGGAAGAATATAAGAACCATCTCTAGCAATTCTGATAATATTAAACTCTAATGTTTTAGTAAGCTCCGATTCGATAAGAGATTTTCCAACCAGAGAGGATTCAGGCAAAATAACAAGATCACTTAAATAATCACCAAGGTCAAAATCAACCGCTTGTTCGTTTGCAGCAGACCTATTTGGCATTAAGCGTTGCCCTAATGTAAGAACATACACTATACCAACCAAAGAGATAATTATTCCTATCGGAGTAAGCTCAAACATGCCCATTGGAGGCATTTTGTACTTTGTCAACATTTCACTTGTAACGATATTAGTTGAAGTGCTTACTAAAGTTACTGAGCTAGTCAGTATTGATGCAAACGAGAGGGGAAGTAAAAATTTCGAAGCTGGGATATTTGATTTGGCTGTTAGCCCCAAAACGACAGGCAAAAAGAATGCCGTTGCAGCTGTGTTACTAATAAAGGATGAAAGTACTGCAACACTAATAAGAACAACGGGCATTAAGAGCTTTGGTTTATCTCCCACACGGTCAAGAATTGCTCGTCCTGCGATATCAACAATTCCTGTTTGTATCAGAGCTGTGCCCATCACTAACAATCCACCAATCATCATGACAGTGTCACTTGCAAAACCGGCAAAAGCTTGATGTGGAGTTACGATTCCTGACAAAATAAGAAAGAGCATCGTGCCAATCGCCACAACTTCAGCTCGCACCCACTCAAATGCAAAAAACACAGTAATGGTTGTAATGAGAATAAGAAGGAGAATAATTTCTGTATTTAACATCGTCTTATAAAAAAGTTGTTTAGAGATATTGCTGAATCGGTAGATGCCCTATTAATTATTCATTTATATGGAAGATAAACTTTGAAAGATATGATTAAAAATTCATATCAAAAATTGAAACGGATTCTTCTAGAAAATTTCCCTCTGTTAAATAGTCTAATGGCTTTACCAAATCCTTAAAATCCTATATAGCAGAATCAAGATATGGAAAAATGGAATTTAACAAAAAGTAACGATCTCTACAGAGTCCAAGCCTGGGGCGACGGCTATTTCGACGTAAACGAAAATGGGAATGTTTGCGTAAAACCTAATAAAAATGGGAAATCTTTCGATCTTTTCGAATTAACTCGTTCATTAGTTCAACGTGGAATTGAAGCCCCGATTCTCTTTCGATTTGACGGAATAATCAAAAATCGAGTCCAATATCTGCAAGATTCCTTTGCTCAAGCTATCCTAAGCTTCGGATACACTGGGAAATACCGAGCAGCATTTCCAATTAAGGTTAACCAACAAAAACACGTCGTAGATATCGTTCGCCAAGCCGGACGGGAATTTATGCTTGGACTTGAAGTCGGTAGTAAACCTGAACTTTTGGCCGTGCTCGCTATTCACGATACTCCGAATGCTTTACTCCTCTGCAACGGGTACAAAGATGCTGAATATATCGAATTGGCCTTACTTTCTGGTCGTATTGGTAGAAGACCAGTTATTATTATTGAGCAGCTATATGAACTTCAAGCTGTTCTCGATACCTCAGCACGCCTAGGCGTTGATGCTGAAATTGGACTTCGTATGAAGCCCTCTAGTAAAGGTAGTGGTCGTTGGGAATCTTCCGGAGGCGATCAAGCCAAATTTGGTCTCAGTACGCATGAAATAGTACTCGCCATCAACCAACTTAAAAAAGCTCAAAAGACTGATTGCCTAAAGTTACTTCATTTTCATATTGGCAGCCAAATTACTGCTATTAACTCCATCAAAAGAGTGCTGCGTGAGGCAACCAGAATGTACACAGAGATTGCCAAGCTTTGCCCTTCTCTTTGTTTTTTTGATGTGGGTGGAGGACTTGGAGTTGACTATGATGGCTCCCGGACCAATTTTGAATCTTCAATGAACTATACAGTTGAGGAATATGCTAGAGATGTGGTTTCTGCGATTCAAGAAGCTTGTAACGAAGCTGCCTTACCTCATCCTGACATCGTAACAGAATGTGGCAGAGCTCTATTAGCTCATCATGCTGTTTTAATTTCTGAAGTCATTGATGTTGCTCCTAGCATGGGTGCCGTCCAAGATCTGGAGGATCCTCCTTCCGATAATCAGATTCTATCGGATTTACGAAATCTATACAGACAGCTTTCTGTTAAAAACTGTCATGAAACACTCCATGATGCTTTAGAGATTAAAGAAACAATTTTACAAGGTTTTATTCAAGGAAGTTTGAGTCTTGAAGATCGGGCTTATGCAGACAAAGGATATAAACATCTAATAGCCAAACTTAAAGTTGTCTCTGAAGACTTAAAGTTTGTTCCAGAAGATCTACAAAAACTAGATGAAGGACTAAGAGATACTTTCTTTTGTAATTTTTCAGTTTTTCAGTCATTGCCAGATTCTTGGGCTATAGATCAATTATTCCCAATTATGCCTATTCACAGACTTTGTGAAGAACCAAAGCGAAAAGCCATAATGGCTGATCTAACTTGCGACAGCGATGGCAAAATTGATCGCTTTATTGATCTTAAAGATGTTGGTCGCCACATAACACTTCACGAATTAACTACTGGATCTCCTTACTACTTGGGAATCTTTCTAATTGGTGCTTACCAAGAAACTTTGGGAGATCTTCATAATCTTTTTGGTGATACTAATGCCGTCCATATTGAGATTGATGAAAATGGCCAACCCGATGTTACCCATATCGTAGAAGGCGACACTGTGCGAGAAGTTTTAGGATATGTTCAATACGAAGCACAAGATCTGATGGAACGATTAAGAACTTCCTTAGAAAAAGCTCTTAAAGCTGGAACTTTAACCCATGAACAATCAGCTACAATTCAAAAGCGATATAAAGAATCGCTAGAAGGGTATACTTATCTTGTAGTTTAGAGTCGATCCAGCCTCTCTTCTTGTGAAAATTTGTCTAACCGGTTTATCATAGCTCAGTTTTTATACACTTTTTTTTGTGTCAACCAACCTTAAGCTAAATTCAGTTATTCTCGGTCAAGGAGCAACCTCCGTCGTGATGCTTCATGGCTGGGGACAATCTCTAGAATCCTTTCGCCCTCTGGCCGAACTGCTCTCCGAACATTTCAAAGTTCATTTAATAGATCTTCCTGGATTCGGAGCATCTTCAAAACCAGAAGGAGTTTGGGGCGTTGATGAATACTCAAACTGTATTAGAGACTATTTAACAGAAAATAAAATCTCGGATCCAATTTTCATTGGACACTCCTTTGGCGGACGAGTTTGTGTAAGATTAGTTCCTAAATTAGATAATAAAGCCACCGCTCTAATTTTAATTGGAGCGCATGGGCTTAATGTTTCTCGTCCTACTCAGAAATCTTTAAAAATCAAACTTATTTCATCTTTGAGAACTATCGTAAAATGGATCGATAGAAATTTCGGTACTGAGATTTTTACTAAAAAATTCGTACCTCTATTTGCTTCCCGAGATTATTTAAATTCTGGTGAACTTCGTGCAACATTTGTAAAATTGGTAAACGAAGATCTGAGTGAGTTTGCTTCACAAATAACCGCTGCTACACTTTTGATATGGGGCGAGAATGACACCGAAGCACCACCAGCAATCGGTAAAAAGTACCATCAACTAATCAAAAACTCGGAATACCTAGAGTTCAAAGGCAAAGATCATTTTCCATTTAATGGGGCGGGTGCGCATCTCTGCGCTTTCTATATTTTAAATTATCTGAAAAATCTTCAATTAAGGAAAGCTAGCAATGGGTGAAGCTCTTTCTTATATTTTTGGCGAATGCGTCGTGATCTTCTTTTTATATAAAAGGATGTTGCAGTACCTAAGATTTTTCCAACAAGAAGAATACAAAACTGCAAGATTTATTGATTGGTACTACAATCGATGGGCTTTCGACAAAAAAGGTTCGACTATTATCTTGATCGCTCTATTTGCTTATGTGCTTTTTAGTATCACACCTTGGATTTTTGTAGTTGCAGCTCTACTTTTACTTGGCATTGCTTTAACAGAGGAGGACCCCAAAAGAGATGGAAAGGTCACATTAAAGATGACTCAAAGAGCCAGTAGAATCTTTGAAGTAGCTATTCTTTCTATTATCATCTTATCTCTATCTATTTTTTATTTTCTTTATTCAAAGAATTTAATTAGTTTTTGGTTAATTCAAATTTTACTAATTCAGTCGATACCTTTTTGGTTAATACTTGCAAACACTCTACTAAGTCCAGTTGAAAAATCCTTACAAAATAAATTTTTATCTGAAGCAGCTAAAAAAATTAAAGATGTAAATCCCTTTATTATTGGAATCACTGGTTCTTACGGCAAAACCAGTACAAAAGCTGCGCTAGGTGAGATTTTAAATGTATGCCTTGCGCCAACATTTTGGCCACCAAAAAGCTTTAATACATTAATGGGACTTACTAAACATATTAGAGAGGAACTTCGTTACGGTTTTAAATTTGCAGTTGTTGAAATGGGTGCTTACGGCAAAGGATCTATTGCCAAAGTTTGCAAGCTCACTCCTCCAAAGGCTGCTATCATAACTGCCGTTGGCATAATGCACTTAGAACGCTTCGGCTCCGAAGAGACCGTTTATCAAGCAAAATCTGAACTGGCCCAAGCTTTGCCCGAAGATGGAATTTTAGTTTGCAACGGCGACAATGACGGTGCTCGAAGAATATCAAAAGAATTTGTTAAAAAAACAACTCTTCTTTATGGTTTGGATTCATCAAAAGGTCAGCTTGATTGTAAAATAACAAATGTAATTCCAACACCGGATGGATCTAATTTCGAAATTGAGTGGAAAGGTAAAGTTTATAAAGGACAAACAAAACTTCTTGGCACTCCAGCACTTTCAAATCTGGCGGCATCATTCACAATGGCCTGTATCCTAGGTGCCGATCCTGAATTTGTTTTAGCTGCTATTAAAAATATTCAACCAGTAGAAAATCGTCTCTCCATAAGTAAATCACAGGGTATTGTTTGGCTCAAAGATGCTTACAACTCCAATCCAGTTGGCTTTGCGGCTGCTCTAGATGTATTAAAAGAATTCCCTGGCAAACGAAAAATCTTAATGACTCCAGGTATGATTGAACTTGGTCAAAAACAGTTCGATGAAAATGTTAAAATTGCCTCTCGGGCTGCGTCCGAATGCGATATGATTTTTGTAGTTGGTAAAACTAATAGAGCTTCATTTGAAACTGCTGCCAAAACAGTAAAAAATAAAAACACAGGTATTCATTATCTTTCTTCACGAGAACAAGCTTTTGAAGAAATAAAGAAAATTTCTCAAGAAGGTGATGTTATTTTAATCGAGAATGACTTAACAGATCTTTATGAGGCGCCAATAAGTTTCTAGAGAAAGTATGACCCTAAAAAACATAGCAGTATTTTTTGGTGGAAGATCAGCTGAGCATGAAATCTCAGTCATAACAGCCTTGCAACTTATTGAAGCTTTGGATGTTACTAAATTTAATCCGATCCCAGTTTACATAGATCATAAAGGTCGCTGGTATAGTGGAGAAGCTCTTTTAAAAAGAGAATTTTATAAATCATTACCAGAGAGTACTTCTGAGGTTGCCGAAGTTGTTCTCTTACCTATACCAAGAACGGGTGGACTTACAATCTTGAAAGACTCAAAAGGAGTATTCGCCAATAAAAAAATTATTCCTGTCGATCTTTGTATAACTGCATTTCATGGGCAATTTGGTGAAGACGGTTGCATGCAAGGCTTATTTGAATTAGCAGATTTACCTTATACAGGATGCGCAGTTCCGGCTTCTGCCGTTTCAATGAATAAATTTATTTGTAAATCTGCTGTCAGTGCTCATGGTATTCCCGTCCTGCCTGGTGCTCTTGTTCAAAAACCAGAAGCAATTCTTGATATGGAGATGGCCTGCAAAAGTGTTCTAGAAACTTCTGGACTTACAAAATTTCCATTATTTGTAAAACCTTGCAACCTTGGTTCAAGTATCGGAATAGGAGTTGCAAAAGATAGAGCTGGACTTTCTGCTGCGCTTGCTAATGTTTTTAAATATGATGTAGCAGCTTTAGTCGAGCCCTGCATAACTAACAGGATGGAGATTAATATTTCAGTATTAGATGGAAGTCCTCCCAAAGCTTCTGTTGTTGAGATCCCTGTTGCCAGTTTAGAAGCACTTACCTACGAAGATAAATACATGCGCAGTGGTGGTAAAAAAACTGGCAGATCTTCCGGTATGGCAAGTCTAACCCGCAAAATCGATCCTTCAGATTTAGATCCTAAATATAAAGAAGCTGTCACAAATTATGCTTTAAAATCTTTTAAATTACTGGAATGTGGTGGGGTAGTTCGTTTCGATTTTATGGTTAATCTTGATACTGGAGATCTGTTTTTTAATGAATTAAATACAATTCCTGGATCCTTTGCTTTTTATCTTTGGGCAAAGACTAAACCTCAAGTACTCTATACTGAGATTCTTAATCAAATAATTGAGCAAGCTGAGATTATCTATCAACGAAGAGCCTCATTACAAAGAGACACTGGCTTTAGAGCTTTGATGCAGTAAGAATCTTTACAATTTAAAAATCAAAGCTTGTCCAGTTGGCAATTCGATAATTGGTTCGGGGAGATTTTTAAAGAAATCTTTGAAAGCTTGTTTAGCACCGGGACAAGTCTTAAATCCATAATCGTCGGCAACTATAACTCCACGACTCGACAATCGTGGATAAATAAACTTACAGATCCATTCAACTGTAGAAAGTTGTATTGACTCAAGAAGCAAACCGCCTCTTTTAAGTCTTTTGAAATTATTAATTATATTTCTAAAATTCATATGTAGAGTTATCTTCGCTGCGGGGGATCGTAAGTCCAAATAAAGATTTTCTTTCTGAAAGTTCTTTTTGAACTTACTATAACTAGTACAGCATTCAAAAAATTCTTACACCTATCAAAGTTATTTACGATAGAATGATCGTCGAAACTAGTGATAAAAATTAAGAATAGCCTCAATATCTTAGTCAGATGTTGAGTTAATCCTACTCTCTGCTAGACTGTATTTATAGGTTTTCTGCCAATCCCTCCACTAGCCCCGCAAGGCAAGGAGAAACAGTGGTTACGGCGGTCCTTGACAAGTCAGTTCCTACAAGACGGGTAGATGCTCGAATCGGAAAGCCAGCACGTGCTCTTCGATGGACATACAGCAAAAGAGGTGAGACAACTCTGCCACTTGCTCATTTGCTTAACGAGAGAGGAATTGGAGTTTTTACTCCAAAATCAATCTTAGCATTCAAAGTACGACTCGTTGAAGAACGAGCTAAAACCATCATTTATAACCAAAGAAGAAAAATCTGGCACAAAAAACTGAAGTTTGCTGCTGATCGAATTCATTCCTGCGAGATGATAAACGATCACCTTCTGCCCGTAATGATCGCTTTGAATTCTGGCATAATCATTCTGGGGCTAGCCTCATGGCTCTGTCTTGTTATGATTGAAGAGCTTCTAAAGTTGGGAATTAATTCCAATTGGAGCTTGGCGATTACATGGGTCGGTCTTACGGGGTTCTTAGCGACATTTCCCTTTTGGGGAGTTACTAAATTCATTTTTAGTTATCTCCTTGATGAATGGGACTATCTCGATCAACCTCGAAGACTCAATGCCTGTGCCTGGTTCACTTCCACCAAATCTCGTTGGATGGAACGAGTTCCGAGTAAATGTCACGCAAACATGGCATTAATTCATACATTACTGC
>JAWXBT010000217.1:0-21405 GCA_034440315.1 bacterium | reverse complement strand
CCTCATTAGGAGGCAGGGCAAGTCTCACTATGATTGTGCCACTATTAGGGCAAAGATGAGAGAAAAATTTAAACAAGATAGGGCATATTCTATTCAGCAAAGTGGCTATACTATTGTTATCGTAATGATTCTTTTGGCATTAATTGGATTTGTTGTTCGTGAATCTTTAAAGAGAACCCAAAGAACTAGCCAAACTTTTTATGAAATTAAGAAGAGAACCGACACTTTTTATGATGTTGAGAATAGTTTTAATAAAGTTTTGATTCACCTAAGAAACAACAGCCATCTTTATGCTTCGCTATTTAGTCGAGCGAATTTATATGAGAATTC
This sequence comes from bacterium, assembly GCA_034440315.1. Lineage (GTDB taxonomy): Bacteria > Bdellovibrionota_C > UBA2361 > UBA2361 > J135 > JAWXBT01. Next base: position 21,075 of record JAWXBT010000217.1, on the reverse strand, counting down.
TGATTTAGTTAGAATTACTTCGCAGATTCCATCTAATGACAATGCATATCTTCAGATTCCTGTGCAAATAGGAAATAGTAGCTCTGAATCTTTAATGTTAGTTCCAAATAGTGTAAGTGAACTGGGAGTTTCTAATTTCCCAGACAGCACAGATCTAACTTTTATCTATACACAAATTGCGCCAACTGCTCCAAATATTAATGTGCCTGATATTTTTAATGGAGATGATTACGGAGCTGCCAAAGTTAGATTGACATTACTTGATGCCATAGCTGAGAAGTCAAGTGGGGATCCCGGAAGTAAAGCTAGCCCTTCAACAACTGATTTTGATCCAATTCTAAGAATAGATGCCATGGAAAGTTTAAATAGTGGCACAAGAGTTTATGGAATTGTTCAGGGAGATATCGTTAATCTTTTTGATTACGGTATTTATGGTAAAACTTCACTCAGCCTTGCTTCTACCTCACTATGTGATGCCTATGACTCAACTGGTGGAACTGTATATAGTGTTGGTATCAGAACAGCCAATTGTCTTGCAGGTTCATATTCTACCTCAGCTTTAACATTGACGGGAAGTGTTTACGGCAAGATGAATACAAATTATGCATCTGCAACTACTACTAATGTCTGTAGTAATTTTACTGGTGGTTGTCCAAATGCAGGAAAAGTTTGTAAAGGTCGGCAATGTGCTGCAAATCTCTTAGATCAATATCAAAATTTATTTGCTGAATTTTGTCCAACAAATCAGGGCAATGCGACTGCAAATCCTGCCCTCTCTCCTGTTACCACAGTTGGAAAATGTTGGTCTACTTTAGGAGCTAGAACTTTGGGAACTGTGACTTTAAATTCCTGTATGGGATGTACTCCTTCGGGTCCATATTATACAAATATCTTAGGTTTTCAGGCCAATACTTCTCAAGCAGCATTTAATCCAGCTGCTGGAGGAGTGGTAGAAGTATATTTTTGGAATGTGACTTCTAATGCTTCTTATCCTTTCACGATTTATGACACAAACATTACAAACTCAGTTAATCGGCCATATCAAGTAAGACTTTTTTATATGGGAACTCAAGCGATTACTCTTGCTGGCACCACCCAACCTTTACAGGCTTTTATCGTGGCACCGTTTGCTCAGGTGACTGTAAATTCAAACGTCGTCATTAGTGGTGGAGTGATTGCGAATACTTTAATTGTTAATAGTGGAGCCCAAATTCACTACGATTCTTCCGTTGCAGGAGAGGGAATAATCGAAGACATGCAATTTCGTCTAAGATCGTTTAATCAAGTCCATCGATAGTATAGTCGATCTCAATTTCATTGTGGATTTATCAAGTGCTGTATTTCCATAGTCACGATCATCCTATAAATTAAGCCTTAAGATTTTTAAATTTCTAGATTAATTGACCAGTGTATAAAAATTTCAATAAAAAAATAGAAGGGTATTTATTTTCGCCAATTGAATTATTTGTCACAGTCTCAATTATTATTTTACTAGTTTTTATTGTTATAGAAAATCTTTCGGTTAGTAGAATGAAGGCTTATGATGCCTTAGCCCTGAAAGGATACGATAAAATTAAGTTGGCTTTATATTCAAATATGAGTTTACCAAATCCCGTCAGAAAATTTATGATCCAAAACATGGTTGGACCAGCTCCTTTACCCGAACCACTTGAAGATGTTTTTTTAGATGAGGGTGTCCGATTGAATTATTTGATTCGTATAGCCGAGAAGTCTAAAAGAGGCCAATCGAAAGATCTATTAAGATTTGAGGTAACACATAAAAAAGGGGATCGAATATATCGCTACACTGAGGTAAGAGGCATTTTAACTGAGCAAGTAATTTCTAAATCTTCTCTTGAGTAAATTAAATGTCAAACGAAGAAGATAAAGAAAAAAACGACACCGTAGATATTAAGACACTGAATCTTCAAAGTAAGGATAAGTATCAATCAATTCTTGGTAAGAGTCTCGAAACTTATAAAGATGAGGTAGTTGATGAATCAGATGTTGGAGCTGGTGTTGCAAAGCCAATCATCTATGAACCATGGTCAATCAAGAAGATACGTATTTTTGGTTCAACTTGGTTTGTGATGTTGATTTTTTTATTAGTAGGAAATTTTCTTATTTTTGGAGTTTTCAGACTTTCCACGGGGGATGCTATCTCTCAATCCAGGGCCGAATTTGTTTGGAATAAAACTTATTCTATGTTTCCCGAGGAATTCCAACCATTTGAGAAATTTCTGAATCTTTCACCCGAAGTAAGTGACCAGGAATATTCATCGTTTCTTCAGGCCCTAACCTCCTTAAATAAACATTTTAATACTCAAGAGTTTAGTTCTACAGCCTATTTTCAAGAAGAAGGCTTTCATTTCTCAAATCAGGGTATCTATTACGCAGACCCTAAATAATCTTTCACTATAGAAATCGAACTCTTATGCCGATTTAGGACATAGGGAGCTAGGTTTTTTTATTACTTAAAAAATAAAATCGGAAATTTTTTTAGTGAGTATTATAGATCCACTCGTGCGATTTCTTCATAAGAATGGATTGCTCGAGTCAATTCCAGATAACACTGTCCTACCACCGGGAGAAAAAGGTCCTATTGCCAGACTTGCATCTAAAGGTGTGCTCGATGAAAACCAAGCGATTAAAATTGTTTCTGAAAAATTGAACGTAGAATTTTATGATCTAGAATTACCGGAGTTGATCGAGAGCCTCGATATTAATGACTTTAAGGGAAAGATTGATGCAAACTTTTGTCGGCAATATAAAATACTTCCCCTAAAAAGAGCTATTAATGGCGTTATTGTTGCTTTTGCGAACCCATTGGATCTCGATGCCTTGCAAGCCGTTGAGTTCTCGCTCTCTACTTCTATTAAGCCAGTTATTGCAAAAGAAAAACAAATTATTGATCTGATAGATAAAACCTGGAGTAGTTCTTTATCCGATGCACTTAAAGTAGCTGGAGATGAAGATTATGGCGATGTAGAATTAATTAGAGGTGGAGGCAAAGAAGAGGAGGGAGAGGGAGAGTTTGATGGACAAGATGTTGCGCCAATTGTCAAACTTGTCAATGAGATCTTAGTAGATGCTATTAACGTTCAGGCTAGCGATATTCATATAGAACCTACAAAAAATCTAGTAGATATTCGTTTTCGTATTGATGGAGTAATGCAAAAAGTTCTGGAAGTTCCAAAGCGACTTCAATCATATCTAATTTCTAGAGTGAAGATCCTTTCTGCAATGGATGTATCTGAGAGACGACGTCCACAAGATGGCCGACTCGGAGTTAAAACTGGGAATGAAACTGTAGATATGCGCGTGTCGACAATCCCAACATCTTTCGGTGAAAAGATTGTTCTAAGAGTCATGAGATCTGATTTTGATAAATTAAAATTTAAAGATATTGGACTTCCAGCTCCAATTTTGAAAAGTCTGGAAACACTTCTGCACAGCCATTCAAAATTAATTCTAGTTACTGGGCCAACAGGATCTGGAAAAACAACTACATTATACACGGCAATTAATTTTCTTAGAGATGGAAAGAAAAATATAACAACCGTAGAAGATCCAATCGAATATAAATTTGATGGTGTCAATCAAATTCAGTTAAACAGAGCCATCGATGTAACTTTTGCATCTGCTTTAAGATCAATTCTAAGACAAGATCCTGATATAATCATGATTGGTGAAATTCGTGATCAAGAAACAATTACGATTGCATTGCAGGCCGCCTTGACTGGTCATCTAGTTCTTTCGACTCTTCACACGAATGATGCCCCTAATGCCATTACACGAATTATGAATATGGGTGCGGATCCATTTGTGGTTTCTCAGTGTTTAGCTGGAATATTAGCTCAAAGACTTGTTAGAAAAGTTTGTACAAACTGTTGTCAGCCAGTAACAGAATTAGAAATTGAAGCTAATCGAGCATATATTGAAGCGTATAAGTTAGATCCAAAGGTAATTAATAAAGCCTGTGGCTGCGATAAGTGCTTTCAAACTGGCTACAAAGGCCGAATGGGAATTTATAGTTATCTTGAAATATCACCTGAGATAGCTCGTATTATGGCTCAGCATGGAACTATAGATGATATGGTTTTGGCTGCTCGACACAATGGTTATAGATCAATTGACGAATCAGCGGCGGACATTCTTAGACAGGGAAAATCAACTTTCGATGAATTAAAAGGATATTTAAGTCTTGATGCCAAGGTAATACGTAATACTGTCAAGTTTGATTCCTCAGAAGGTGTTAAAGCTAAGACTGATCAAAATGGCAATGCTCAGAAAACTAAAATTTTACTTGTTGATGACAGTCCGCAGGTAAGAAAGCTTCTTAAGGTAATCTTAGAAAAAGAAAAATTTGAAGTTTTCGAAGCCGAGAATGGCAAAGCTGGACTCGAAAAGATCCAGAGTATGACACCTGATGTAGTGCTTTGTGATCTATCCATGCCTATGATGAATGGTGAAGAGTTTTTACTTCAAATGAAAGCAAGCTCTAGTTTTAGAAGTATTCCAGTTATAATGCTTACTGGTGATGCTTCCTCTGAAAACGAAATTAAATTATTAAAATTAGGTGCTTCTGATTTTGTTTCCAAGAAAACTTCTCCAGACGTTTTGGTTAGTAGAATAAGAAGAGCCATGGGATTCGGATTATCAAAATGAGAAATGAGTGAATTATGAAGAAATCAAAAGATGAAAATAAATCTCAAGGATTACAAAGTTCAATACAGGCAACCTCAAAACAGACGGGCTTCGTTTCCAATAAAAATTCTGGTCTTGATGCCAAAATATTAATTCTTTCAGAAGACTCAAAGATTCGAGAAACTATTACCTCATTTTTAAAAGAAGCCGGATATTCTACAATTTCTTGCTCGAATAATCTGGAATCTTTAACCCACCTTAAACAGGAAAGGATCGATCTTTTGATATTAGATTCTGTTTTTGAAAATGGAGGCTATCAAGACTTTGTTGGGTTAGTAGAAAATATTTCTCTTAATAAGTCTATTGGACTTATGTTGTTAGTTGAGGATTTTGGAGAATCCTTTAAATTTGATCTTAAAACAACTTTAAGAAACCTATGTACAAAAAGAGATGTATTAAAAAGAGAAGTATTCATTGAAGTAACTAAGAAGGCACTCGATCCAAGCTATGATCCAAGTAAAGAAGAAAAAAAACTTACTGGACGAATTTTAGTTATCGAAGCCGGAGAAGATCGGATAAAATCATTAATGGAATGTTTGCATGGAGCAGGCCTTGAGGCTTTTAGTGCCGAGAATGCAAATGTTGGAACTACGAAAGCCAGAGAGAAGCTTCCTGATGTGATTTTAGTTAGCGCGAATCTTCCTGATAAAAAATGTGTTGAACTAATTAAAGAGTTTCACAATGACCCGGCTTTATCAAATATTCCAGTTCTGATGCTTTGGGATGAAGGTTCCTCCTTATCTATTAAGACTGAGGCTTTTTTAAATGGAGCATTGGGTTGTATCAGTTATCCGATGAATCCAGCTGAAATTTTAGCTCAAGTTGGAGTCTTAATTAAATTGACACAAGCACATTCGAAATTACAAGAACATGCTGTGACCTTAGCTGTTTCAAATTTCGAGTTGGAAGAAGCCAGAGCTTTATTAGATCAGAAAAGAAAAGAACTCGAAATTAGTAGTGAATTTAAGTCAGAATTTCTTGCTAAGATGAGTCACGAATTAAGAACCCCATTAACCGCTATGATGGGCTACGCTCAAAAAGTACTCCACATGAGTCCGGAAGATCCTGAAAGTAAGGATGCAATTCATACTGTTATGAGAAATGGTGAGCATTTGATGGAGCTTATCAATGATATTCTAGATTTATCTAAAATTGAGGCAGGAAAGTTATCCTTAGATTTATTACCATGCTCCCCAGGTGAAATATTACAAGATGTACAAGCCTTAATGAAAATTAGAGCAGAACAGAAAGGCTTAGCTTTTTGGATTGAATACCAAGGAGAGATGCCTGAAAGAATCATTACCGATCAAACTCGATTAAAGCAAATTCTTCTTAACCTCGTGGGTAATGCAATTAAATTTACTCAAAAAGGAAGTGTTAAAATTGGGGCTAGTTGCAATAAGGAAGCAAATACGGTTTCCTTTCAAATTGTTGATACAGGAATTGGAATTCCGGCTGATAAAAAAGATAAATTATTTACTGCTTTTGAGCAGGGTGATATTTCAGTTACCAGAAGATTTGGAGGGACGGGTCTTGGACTTACAATCTCTCTTCAGCTTGCAGAAATGTTAGGTGGAAATGTTTATGTCGATAGTATTTTGGGCATGGGTAGTTCTTTTAAAGTTGAGATTAAAACAGGGCCACTAGATAAGGTCCAATTTCTATCACCTATAGAGTTAGAAAGAACTAAGTATACTGAAACAAGTTCACTTGATATTAAGATTGAGAGATTGTCTGGAAGGATATTAATTGCTGAAGATAATGTTGATAACAAAAAACTTTTGGAATTTTACTTTAAGAAATCAGGAGCAGATTTTCTGATTGTTGATAATGGCCAAGAGGCTTTAAATAAAGCTCTTATTGAGCCATTTGATATTGTACTTTTAGATATGCAGATGCCGGTTATGGACGGTTACTCGGCAGCAAAAAAATTGAGAGATCGAGGATTTGTAAAGCCAATTATTGGGATTACGGCCAATAATATGGAGTCAGAAGTAAAAAAATGTCTCAATGCTGGGTGTGATTTAGTTTTAGGCAAACCATATAATTGGAATAAATTATTTACTCACCTAAAAGAGCATATCGGTGCAAAAGGAGAAAATACTAGTGTCATAAAACTAGCTCCAACTCCTGAACACAGTCTTGGTAAAATTAAAATTGAATTAGAAGATAAGACTCAGAAGAATCAGAATTTTGATTTCAAGAAGAATGCTTCTCTAAATGACAAACCTATTCTTTCAGAAATGTATAATGAGAATCCAGATTTTCAACCTCTGATCATAGAATTCTTAGAAGGTCTTCAAAAATACATAAATAGTGTTGAAGAAAGTTGTGCAACGAAGAATTGGGCTGAGCTAAAAGCAGTTTCGCATGATATCTCCGGTGTTGCCGGAATGTATGGCTATTCTGAATGTAGTGAAATTTCAAAAAAATTGAGAATCGCCTGCATGCAAAAAGAAGAGGGCCAAATTGACACCCTCTCTAAAGAATTAGTTGCGAACATTCGTCGTATGGAGTTAGGTTTAAAGGTTTTTAGAGGTGAAAAACTAGAAAGTTCTCCAAAACAAACAGAGGAAACTGTTGTTATATCTTCTGAACTGTTTGATGTAAGTCCTGAATTAGGTCCTGAAATTTTAGAATTTCTTGATGGTATAGATGGGGTATTGCAGAAGTTAAACGAGGCAACTCAAAGTATGAATTGGACTGTTCTTTCTAGTATTACTAATGAAGTATCAGGAACAGCTTCTCTATTTGGATATCCAACTTTTGCAACTGCTGCAAAAAATATTGAAGAAGCTATAACAAAAGGTGAGACAGCTAATCTTCCGAAAATGATTGTGGATCTTACAAAAATGAAAGAGGCCATGGTCCGAGGCCGTAAAGGAATGTAGCTTTTCTTTTCTCTTATGAAATCATAAAGTAGTGGAGCTCTTGCCACTTTATATTCAGTTTTAATATGTCTGAATTTTTTATAGCCATTATCTTAGGGCTTGTTGAAGGCTTGACCGAGTTTTTGCCTATATCAAGCACTGGCCACATGATCATAGTTGGTCATTGGTTAGGTTTTGAGGGTAATAGGGCAGCTAGTTTTGAAGTTGCCATTCAACTTGGTGCGATTCTGGCAGTCGTCGTTCTTTATTGGCGAAGGTTTACTGGATTAGTGAGCTTCAAAGAAAAAACAGGATTCTCCGGAATCTCAGGAATGATTAAGTTGGCCGTAGCATCTTTGCCAGCTTTGATAGCTGGAGCATTTTTACATAAGTATATAAAAGAGAATCTTTTTTCTCCAACAACAGTGTGTTTTGCATTAGTTTTTGGTGGGGTTGTTATGATTCTTATTGAAAAGATAAATCTTAAACCAAGCACAACTCAAATTGAAAATATATCTTTCAAACAATCCTTTTACATTGGTATTTTTCAAGTTTTTGCACTTTGGCCAGGAATGTCTCGATCTGCGTCCACGATTGTTGGTGGGATGGTGCTAGGGGTAGATCGCAAAACTTCAGCTGAATTTTCCTTTCTAATTGCAGTTCCAATTATGGTAGCAGCAATTGGTTATGACTTACTAAAGAGTTATTCCTTCCTAAACTCTCAAGACGTTTCCTTCTTTGCTACAGGTTTTATTGTTGCCTTCATTTCCGCAATTTTATCCATTCGATTCTTAATTGCGTTCTTAGGAAAGTATGGACTAATTTATTTTGGGATTTATCGAATTATATTGGGTTTTTTCTGTCTTTCATTATTATGAAACAATTACTCAACTTCTAAGGCAATTGCAGTGCCAATTCGAGGTTTGGCATAAGTTGCCCAAGCACTTCCGCCACGCTGAAAAATCTCCCAATAGCGCTTCTCGTGACCACTACTTCCAGGCGAAAAAGCAAGATCGCCTTCGTCGATATTGAAACTCCCAGAAGCAACGGTAGCAACTCTAACTACCCCGTTGATTGAAACTTTGACTTTTTGGCCAGCCTTTAGATCTTTCAGAATTGCATCCCCATCTCTATATGTTGTTTTTAGATTTCCAAAGGAATCAACGTAGCCTACGACACCTTTTGGAATAGATGGAATGACTTTTTCAGGATCCAGCTTTTCATTAATAAAATCTAATTTTCCTTGAGCCACTTGGCCTACAACTGGAGGAAAAATATCACGAGAACGGAACTGACTTCCGCCCTTTTCTACATGAACGCTCCACAGTTCTTGAAAAGAATCTCTAACGAAAGAAAGACTATACCCGCTGTTAACAACGACTATTGGTACACCGTTTTTAAGAATTCCATAAAGTAATCCCTCACCTTCATTATTTTTTCTAGCAATAGATCGATCTTTTCTAGGTGCACAGTTGGCATATATAATGGTTTGTGGAGCACGGAGAGATTCAATTTGAAGTCCTAATTGAGCTACAATAAATCCAGTCGCAATCGTATCGAAGCTGTCAACTGAAGTAGCATGCCAATCCCAACCAGCTGGAAGGTGGCGGGCAAGTGCTGAGATCATTTCAGAAAAAGCGAGATCTCCAGCTCCATAGTCAGCGACTATATGTACGATTTTCATAGATAAATTTTTTGTTAAATAGCATTAAGAGAGATGATTACTTTGATTATGTCATATTTAAAGATCTTAAGAAACTTTTGTGTAGTTTTAGACTGATCTTATTCCTAATAGCCTATCCAAAGTTATTGCGCAGGCAGATCTTACTGAGAGGTGGTTATAGGGCACGGGACCTTTGATTGGCTTAAGAATATAATCAGCTCGATTCATTAATTCACTGGACATGCCCCAACCTGTTCCGAGCATTAAAAGATAAGGCTGATCATTTTTGCAAATTAATGACCGAAGTTCCGCATAGTCAATTCTATCAGAACCATCTCTTGCAGAGGTTGCAATTAATTTTGGATTTTTACCTGTTCTGAGATCGATTTTTAATATTGCCTCATCAATAGTGGATATTATTTCTACGGATTGCATGGCATTTTTTCGATCAGAATTGTAAGTAGAGCCGAATCCTTTTAACCAGTGAACCAAAAGTCGATTAGCTAACTTTCTTAGTGCTGGAGCTGGATGTGCAACGAATAAAGTGTGTGCACCGTAACTTTTTGAGCTTCTTGCCAAATCTTGAATATCATTAAGAGTTAAGGACGTTGTTACTCCCTTGCCGGTTTTATCTACCATACTTTCATGGAGGAGAATTACGCTTAGATCGAACTCAGAATTCATTTCTACCATTGCCAATTAATTTTTACTTAGTAAATCCGGTCTATTTTCAACTGTAATTTTTAAAGACATCTCTTCACGCCATTTAGCAATTGCTTTATGATCTCCGGAGAGAAGTACCGCTGGCACTTTCAGTCCACGATACTCAGCTGGGCGAGTGTAGTGGGGTGCTTCAATCAAGGATCTCGAAAATGATTCTGATTCAATTGATTGGTTATTACCAAGAACTCCAGGAATCAATCTTGTGATTGTCTCAATCACAACCATTGAAGCAATCTCGCCACCCATTAAAATATAATCACCAATTGAGATCTCTTCATCAATCGCAACCTCGATAGCCCTTTGATCTACCCCTTCGTATCTACCACAAACTAAGATAATTTCTGGAAGTAAACTTAATTCATAAGCTTTTTTTTGATTTAGTACAGATCCAGCTGGAGAGAGGAGGATTACCTTTGCTTTTGGAAGTTTTAGCTTTGCATTCTCAATAGATTCAACAATTGGTTCAGGTTTAATAACCATGCCTGCCCCTCCCCCGTATGGTGTATCGTCGACGTTGTGGTGTGGTTCCGAAGCAAAGTCGCGAAAGTTACTGGCTTGAATTGAAAGTAATCCAGTTTCGATTCCTTTCTTGATTAAGCTTGAGGAAAGAAATCCGGAGAAAATTTCAGGAAATATGGTTAGGATTTCGATCTTCATCTGAGCTATCCTTTTTTTTCTGCCTTTCCCTCGGTTCTAAAGAAAAGCTTTAAATAAAAAAGGCGCCTTTTGAGCGCCTTTTAACAAAGAAATAATACTAGAGCTTACTTTTTCTTCTTTGTAGTTTTTGCTCCACTTTTGCTGGTAGCTGCAATTCTTTCTTTTCTCTTTTTTCTAGCAATTTTGACTTTAGCTAGTTGATGCTCTTCTCGATTTTCTATAAGACCAGGAATTTTTTTTCTAATAATATCTCTAGTTGCACCTTGAACTTGAGCTCCAACACTAATCCAATATTTTATTCTATCTTCCTTGAGTGTTATAACTGGAGGCTCGATCATTGGATTGAATGTTCCAACAATCTCAATGAAATTTCCATCACGTTTATTTTGTTTTTCTGTTGCAATGATGCGGTAGTAGGCTTTTTTTGTTTTGCCATACCTAGATAATCTTAAAGAAACAGCCACGTTGTTTTCCTCGAATTAGTTACTTACTTTGGTTTAGACTATGCTTTTCTCACCCTAAATCAGGGTGGAAATGCTTAAAATCAGAAGGGTTTTTTATATTAACAGGGGTTGGAAGTCAAACTTAGGACTCCTGATCAATAGAGCCCCAACTTGAGTAAAGCCCTATAAGCTGTCATAACTACAATAGTATTAAATAATTAGGCTATATGTCAGTAGAAACAACCGTTCAAAAGAGCCGGCGCTGGTTTGACACAGTCTCTGTGGCCCTTTCTGGACTTTGTCTAATTCACTGCTTATTAACTCCGATTCTTGTTCTAATTCTACCCTTTACGGTAGCTATTAATCAAATTGAAGAAAGTTTCCATCATTGGCTCCTGTGGGGAATTTTGCCATCAAGCTGTATTGCCCTGACTCTTGGTTGCTTAAGACATAAGGATCGAGCCGTTCTTGTTTTAGGAGTCTCGGGTCTGTTTATAGTTACCCTAACGGCGGCTTATGGGCATGAATATTTAAGCATCTACTACGAAAAATTTGTCACTACGATTGGAAGCTTTTTCCTAATTTCAGGACATATCAGAAACTATCTGCTTTGTCGCAAGTGCGATTGTAAAGAATAGTTAAATTTTAGATTTCTACTTTTGATCCAATAAAGATTCAATTTTTGAAGTTATCTTATTATTGTTTGGCGAAGTTAGGGATGAGAATCTATCAATAACTTTTCCCTCGCGATCAACCAGAAACTTTACAAAATTCCAGCCAGGATCCCCAGTAAAATTCTGATTAGATTCAGTTAGAAACTTAAATACAGGTTGTTTAGCTTCCCCACTTACATGATCTTTAGTAAAAAGAGGAAAGGTTACTCCGTATTTAAATTCACAGAATTTTTTTATTTCCTGATCTGATCCTGGTTCCTGTGTCATGTAATCATTACTGGGGAATCCGAGTACTACAAAACCCTGATCTTTGTATTTTTCATAAAGTGATTCCAAGTCTTTGTATTGGTAAGTAAAACCACACTTAGAAGCTGTATTCACAACTAAAGCCACCTTACCTTTAAATTTTGAGAGGGGGGTCTCCTGACCGGTGATATCTTTAGCTGTTATGTCATAGAGAGAACTAGGCATACTTTTTGTTTCCTTTTTTGAGTCAGCCGATAAGATCTCAGCCTTAATTAAGATTAGGCAAAGTGTTATCATGATAGGGAGTAATATTCTTTTCATCAGTTTTTATTATATAACAAATGACATTTATACGAACGATATTGATTAACATCTAAAAGAATCAATAAAATTAACTTTCTTGACTAAAGGCTTACTGATTATGTCATTTTCTATTTTTTGCTTCCCCTAGGTCGGCTCTATAGTGAGTGAGATAATTTATGATTTCGCTCCGAAATTATGTCCTCACTATAGTAGTGAAGTCTCTCATACCGCAATTCTTAGTCTGTGTTCTTGATATTAAGTGATTTTCTTAAGAATGTTCAAGATTTGGCTCGATTGCAGATCTGGACAAGGTCAAAACTTTAGGGTTTGATATCGCTTGAACATTCATGATTAGTGATTGGAGTTTGTTAATGAAGAATCCTGCGATGAAAAATCCCGAAGATAAGTTTAATTTTATAGAAAGCATTCCTTTTTTTCTGCTTCATTTATCTGTGCTTCTCGTTTTTTATGTCGGCTTTAGCTGGTTGGCTTTTGGGATATGTATAGCTCTTTATTATGTGAGAATGTTTGCTATCACTGCTGGATTTCACCGCTACTTCTCCCATAGAAGCTTCGAGACCTCTCGGTTCTTTGCCTGGATTTTAGCATTCCTTGGTACCATGTCTGCGCAAAGAGGGCCGCTTTGGTGGGCAGCCCATCATCGCCATCATCATAAATATTCTGATACTGAAGAAGATATTCATTCACCTGGTATCAAGGGAGTTTTGCACGCGCATCTTGGTTGGATTTATGTTGAGAAATATCAGAAAACAAATTTAAAACTAATTCCTGATATGGCTAAATACCGTGAACTTCTTTGGCTTGATAATTATCATTACATAGCTCCGGTAACTTTTGGAATTTTAGTTGCAATATTAGGATACTTTATTGAAAGTGCAACAGCAGGGGCCGTTTCTTGCGGTCAAGTTTTCGTATGGGGATTCTGTGTCAGTACTGTACTGCTTTACCATGGGACTTTTGCAGTGAATACATGGGCTCATATTTTTGGTTCTCGAAGATTTGAAACAGAGGATCAAAGTCGTAATAGCTTTCTTTTAGCATTAATTACCTTAGGTGAAGGTTGGCATAATAACCATCACAGGTATCCTGGTTCAGAACGCCAAGGTTTTTATTGGTGGGAGCTTGATATCTCACACTATATTCTGAAATTTCTTTCCTGGTTTGGCATTGTCTGGAATTTAAGAACGCCTCCTGAGAGAATTTTGGCTGAAGGACGGCAAAATAAAGCTCTTGTTCCCCAGACTGATTTTTAATTATTTTTTCTGAGTTTCTATAGTTATCCCAATAAGTAACTTCCGAATACTTTTCTGTTGAAAACCTTCGGTTTACTTAAAATATTTAGTTGGGATAACTATTTATCATCCCTTCGGGGGATCGTAAGTCCAAAAAAAGATTTTCTTTAGGAAAGTTCTTTTTGGACTTACGATAATATTTTCTAAAATCTAATCGATGTATAAGAATTAACTACTTGCCTCGCATCAGGTTTGCAAGACCACCCATTCCGGCACCGCCCATCATCTTCATCATGCCGCCCATGCCCATCTTGGATATCTTACTCATCATATTTTTCATCTCTAAAAATTGCTTTAAGAGTCGATTCACTTCTTCAACAGAAGTGCCCGAACCCTTAGCTATTCTTTTCCTTCGGCTTCCATCAATTACAGCGGAGTTTTCTCTTTCTTTAAGAGTCATGGAGAGAATGATTGCTTCAGTTCTTTTCATCTCTTTTTCCATATGAGCAGGATCTATATTTTTAGTCATCTTGTTCATACCAGGAATCATCGAAGCAATAGATCCCATATCTCCCATCTTTTTGATCATTTTAAGTTGACCAAGGAAATCTCCTAGAGTGAATTGATTTTTCTTAATTTTCTTTTGAAGCTCTAAACTTTCCTCGATGTTGATGTCTTTAACAGCTTTTTCGATCAGAGAGACCATGTCTCCCATGCCCAAGATTCGGGTAGCCATTCTTTCAGGATGGAAAACTTCGAGGCTTTCCGATTTCTCTCCAACACCGATTAACTTAATAGGTTTGCCTGTGACTGCACGCATTGAAAGTGCAGCTCCGCCTCTGGCATCCCCATCAAGTTTTGTAAGGATTAAGCCATCAATTTCTAGTGCAGCATCAAAACCCTTGGCAACATTGACGGCTTCTTGTCCGGTCATGGCATCTACAACTAGTAAGATTTCATGTGGTTTAACAGCTGATGAAATCTCAGAAAGTTCTTTCATTAATTCTTGATCGATTTGGATCCGCCCAGCCGTATCTAGAATGATCGTATCAATTGCTCTTTTGGAAGCATATTCATAAGCATCTTTTGCAATTTGAACCGGATCTTGATTTATTTCTGAGGCAAAAACTTCAATTCCAATTTGTTGGCCAAGAGTTTTTAATTGTTCTATTGCGGCGGGACGGTAAACGTCAGCTGGCACTAATAGAGGAGTGCGCTTAAGTTCCTGTTTTAAATATTTTGCAAGTTTTGCGCAGGTTGTTGTTTTTCCTGAACCTTGAAGACCCACTAACATGATGACTGCTGGAGGGGCAACTTTGATATTTAATTCAGAGGCCCCTGTACCTAGAACATTAATTAATTCTTCATGTACGATTTTTATTACTTGCTGACCAGGAGAGAGAGATTGCAGAACATCTTGTCCGATGGCTTTTTCGCCAACTTTGGTACAAAAATCTTTTACGACCGAATAGTGTACGTCAGCTTCAAGAAGTGCCATGCGGACTTCTTTCATCGCTTCCTGAATATCTTTTTCAGAAACGGATCCACGACCAGTCAGTTTTTTGAATACAGACTCAAGTTTGGTTTGTAATGTTTCGAACATTGTATGAATCTACCTAAAGAGGAGAATTTTGTCACCAAGGTGAGGTTTTTATTTGTCTTAGCTTTTTAGGAGATCGGAGCCAATTTTTGATGTGCCAACTGCGGCAATAGCTTTAACAGGATCTGTGTTTATTGAAAGGCTTGTTTGCTTAGCTACTTCCAAAGCTTGCTCAACATCTCTAACAAGGACCGAGGAAGCTTCACTATTAGCACTCGCGATCTCTCCCATTTCCAGAGCTTTCTTTATTTCTAAAGAAGTCTCTTTAATCGTTTTCGTAATATTCTCTAGGCGCTCTTTTGCTGAGCTAACTTTGGTTACTGTGGTATTTATTTCTGCAATATTAGAAAATTTAATATCACTTGGTCCAAATGGTTTTTGATTTACAAGTGATTCAATAGTTTGCTTTAACCGCAACTCAATTTCTTCTAGATCTTTATCAGACTCAAATGCTTCGCCTGTAAATCCTTTGCCCATTGAAGTTAATCTTTCAACTTCTCCTGCCAGACTTCTTGCTTCAACTTCGAGCACTTTTAAGCGATCGCTCGATCCCACCTTGCTCACGGCTTGTTCAACAATACCGGTTATACTTTCAAAGACAGAAGCAATGTCTTCTGTAGTTTTAACGGCTAAGTTTACCTGTTCAATTACAGAATTAATCTTATCTCGGGTGGAGTTGTGTTTTTTGGCAGAACCTGATTTTATTTCAATTTGAACCGCTTCTGTATTGATATGATTAGCAGTAAGGTTGGAAATTGGACGAGGTGCTTTGGCTTTTTTTTCATCCTGAGGATTTTTTTTAAATTGTTCTTTTGCGCTGAGCTCTTTTACATCCATGATAACTTTCCCATTTTCATCACAAGTTTAATGGGGATCCTCCTTGGTTTATGACCGATCTACATCGCAAGTTATAGAAATAAGTAGCGATATATATTAAATCGGCATAAAACCAGGTATTCTTTAAGATTCATATTAGCGAATAATTACAGTAAGATAGAAAGGTAAATACTTACCTGGGGCTAAGGAAAAATAACGAACTATCGCTACTATTGTGGACTTAAATTTGGCCCAAGAACAAATCCATTATCAGGATTATTTATCTGAAGCCAACGTCCAATTCTGCGCACTACGTTCACTTTTGATCCTTTATGTAGAGATCCAAGTCTTTTACTTTTTTCAGATGCTGTTGAGTAAACATAACTAGGTGTTTCAACTACTATCCATGTTTCTGAGTTACGTTTTAATACATTTAATGCATTAGAAGATGAGAATTCATTTCTATTTTTATTTGTATTCTTAAGAGTTGGACGATCCGCTCTTTCAAATCTTTTTAGTGCACCACTTAGATTGTTTCTAATATTATCTAATCGCTCGTTAGAAGAAGGATGCGAGGATAAAAATTGAGGCAATCCGTTATCGAAATCGGGACTGTTAAGATTTCTTTCCCAAAATGCCAAGGCAGTGCGGGGATCAATCTTGGCTTCTGCCAGTAGGTGCATTCCTATTATATCTGCTTCTAATTCTTTTCTTTGACTTTCAGGATTAATAATTAGTGCAGTAATTGTTTGTTGAGTTAGAAGTCCAGCCAAGTCAGCAACTGCTCCAATACTTCCTTGGTAAATTGCTGCATTTTGGGCTGCAGCACCTGCGAGTTGTGTAATTAATTGACTACTTGTTTCGCCAGATGTTTGTTTTGCATGTTCTGCCAATACATGAGCTATTTCATGAGCAATAACAACAGAAAGTTGATTGTCATCTTTTAATGTATCAAGCATGCCTGACCAGACAAAAATATGATTACCTTTAGTTGCAGCAGCATTTTTGACTTGTGGCGCCTTTAGTACATAAACATGCCAAGGATTATTTGAAGCTCCAATTGCACTGGTTAGTTTATCAACGATATCTCTTACTCGATTTATATTTGAATCAATTTGATCGAGGGGAAATTGTTCGGTAAGTTCTGAAAGAACCTCATGCCCATATTGTTCATCCTCAGGGCTAAGAGGTTTTGATTCGGGGATTACACCTGCAGGAACTGGTTGACGCATTGGCCCGCAACCAGAAGCTAAAAAAAGTAGACAAAAAAGTAGACAAAGAGAAAACCCAATAAACGTACGACTAAAAATTGCGTGCAAGGAATCGTAGTACTGATTGAGGTTTCCTTTTACAGAAGAATCTATATTTATTTCCAACATGTTCAAATCCAAAACATTCCCAACGATCTAGTCCAGCTTTGTTCAAAGCTGAATTAATATGTGCAGTATCTCCTAAGTCATCAATTTCCAATACATTGTATTCGACGTTGAAAACCTTATCTACTTCATTCTTTGCTATACTTTCTATGGCTTTATTGTTCTGTTTTAAGTCAAAATCTTCAAAAATATGTTTGTTCTTACCTAGAAGTTCTGAAAGTTTTTTAGCGAGCTCGATGTCTGAATTCTCACCTGCTTTCTGAATTGAATCACAAGAAGTAGTGACTAATACAAAGAAAAGAAAAGTTAGATAACGAAGTAAGATAAGTTTCATAGATCTTAATTTTACAATTATTATGTAGTTTTTGGGCAGTGTTTAAATAAAAATCAAATTATTACAGATGCTTAACAATTGAATATAACTCAAAACAATCTCTTCTTTAAATGCTAAATACTTAGCAAACCTTGCTCGGATTTTATATACATGAGACTACTATAACCCTATGAAAACGCCCAAAAATTTTCAGATTTGCTACTCTTCTGATGATATAGATGGAGCTGTAAATAAGCTCGGTGTTGAGATCTCCAAATGGACTCAAAAGGTTTGGGAAGACTCACATACAGATGTAATCGCTGTGCCTATTTTACGTGGCGGAATATTCTTTTTCGCAGATCTTGTAAGAGCAGTGCAAGGCTCTGTTGAAATTGCTCCTATTAAAGCCTGGAGTTACGTTGAGGCTGAAAACGCAAAGATGTTAGATAAAGTAAAAGTTGATGTTGGAGGGATTTCTGCAAATGGACGCAGAGTCTTATTAGTAGATGACATCTGTGATTCTGGCCGGACTTTGGCCGCCCTTAAAACAAAACTTATGGATGCTGGAGCTTTGGAAGTTAGATCGGCGGTGTTAATCAAACGTGACTTAGGAGAAAAGACATTTGATCCCGATTGGATTGGCTTTTCTTATAAAGGACCTGAGTGGTTTGTTGGATATGGCATGGAAGATTCTGATCGCTGGAGAAACCTCGGAGCTGTTTACATAATTAAACAGAGTTAGTTTAGGCTCTGGTAATTAGTTATTTTGGTTGAGCATAAAAGTTTAGAATGCAAGAAGTAGCAAAAGAAGTTATCAGTGCTGGCGTTGATTATTCAATAGATATAGTCGGACTCTCAAAAAAATTCAAAAGAAGCACTTTAAAAAAAGCAGGATACTCAACTATCAAGAGTGCCTTACTTGGTTTCTTTTTAGGTAACAAAAAGAAAGAAGTAATATTTACAAATGCCATTGAAGATTTTACGGCTCGAATTCCCAAAGGTGCAAGTTTAGGAATTATTGGCAAAAATGGATCAGGTAAATCAACTCTTTTGAAGTTAATTACCGGAATTTACCGACCTGATTTAGGCAAAATTTCTGTTAATGGTAGAATCGCCGCACTGATTGAGTTAGGTGCAGGATTTCATCCAGAGTTTACTGGCCGAGAGAATCTTTATTTGGCTGGAATTATGATGGGACTAACTCGCCAAGAGATAGATGTTCGTTTTGATAAGATAATTGAGTTTGCTGAATTGTCGAATGTTATTGATGACCCAGTTAGAACCTATTCTTCCGGTATGTACATGAGGTTGGGTTTTAGTTTGGCTGTGCATACTGATCCAGATATTTTAATTGTGGATGAAGTCCTAGCAGTGGGAGATGCTGCATTTGTTGCGAAGTGTAAAGATAAGATTGCAGAACTACGCAAAGAAGGTCGCACGCTTTTATTGGTTAGTCATGATTTAGGAGCTGTCGAGCGTTGGTGTGATGAGGTCATCTGGCTAAATGAAGGTAAGGAGATGGACCGTGGGAATCCTCGACGCGTCATAGATAAATACCGACAATGGATTGAGAAGAAAGAAGAGCTGGAAGTGATCGAAGAGACGCATAAAGAGGCGGAAAAGGTTACTGTGTCGGATAAGCAAGAGAAGGGACGTTGGGGAAGTAGAGAAGTCGAGATTCTAGCTGTCAGAATGCTTAAAAATAATGTTGAACATGCCTTATTTCATACAGGGGAATCTATCTCTGTAGAGATAGATTATGTTTTTAATGAAGCTACTTCGGATGTAGTCTTTGGAGTTGGAATTAATCGTGTTGATGGCTTAGTGATTCATGGAACAAATACCGATCTTGAGAGAATCTTAATTCCGGATCTTGGTCAATCTGGAACTGTGACTTTTTGTGTTGAAAGATTAGATCTTCTTGAGGCAAGTTATACTTTAGATGTCGCTGTTCATCGGCAAGATGGTTATCCTTATGATTATCATCAAGGAGTTGTTAAATTTTTAATGCGTTCAGAATTTAAGCAAGTTGGCATTATTTCTCCTAAACATTCCTGGAATTTTAGAATAGTCGAAGCAAAAAGAAAGGCTGTATGAGCTATATTTTAAAGCAGATTATTCAATTCAGATCCCTTATATGGGCTTTAGTAATAAGACACTTAACTATTCGATATCGCGGATCGGCATTAGGCTTTCTTTGGTCATTTCTAAATCCTTTATGTTTAATGTTAGTATATTCATTGGTTTTTCGTTACTACGCTCGTATTGAAGGAATTCAGAATTATACTGTTTTTCTTTTTTGTGGGCTTTTGCCCTGGCTTTGGCTGACCAGCTCATTATCTGAAGCTACTTCTTCTATTGTCTCTAGTGGACATTTAATTACGAAATCAATGTTTCCGGCCCATATTTTACCAATGGTGGCAGTTATCACAAATTTTATTAATTATTTGCTTTCCTTGCCACTACTTTTCATTTTTATGGTAATTTTAAAAGTTGAGTTTCATGCAACTATATTGTTTCTACCCTTATTGCTACTTGTGCAATTTTGTACTTTGCAAGGGATTGGACTTTTTTTAAGTTCGCTTAATGTTTTTTATAGAGATATTCAACATATCTTAGCCAACATTCTAACTTTTATTTTTTTTCTTTGTCCGATTCTCTATACGCCCCAAACTGTGCCTGCCCAGTTTAAGTTTTCTCTTGATTTAAACCCATTTGCTCAGATTATGATGGCATATCATTCCTTGATTTTAGATGGGACAATACCTTCTCTTTATTCTATAATTTTTATGCTTTGTTTTATGATGCTTTCTTTGATTCTTGGCTATACGGTTTTTAATAGAAATCATGAGAATTTTGCGGAGCTATTGTAGATGAATTTTCATAAACCGATTCATCAGTTGGTTCATACTCTAAGTTATGGTGATGCCATTTCAAGTGAAGTCTTGGCTCTAAAGAGATGCTTTAACGAATTGGGGATTGAGAGTAAGATTTTTTGTATTAATGCCCATCCACGTTATAAAAGCCTAGCCCATGACTATCGAAATTTTATTGCAAAAAATGGCCAAGATTTTAAGGGCACAATCCTTCTTCATTATTCACTAGGCTCACCACTTAATGATCTGTATTTAAGTTTGAGAAATTCGGAACGAGCTTTAATTTATCACAACCTAACTCCTCCGCATTGGTTTTACGGAGTTAATCCTAGAATCGTTGCAGATATTGAAAGAGGGCAACTTGAGCTTCCAAAACTTTGTAAAGATTCAAATCTATTAATTGCCGATTCTAAATTTAATGCTGGAGAATTAACTTCTCTTGGATTTTCGGCAACAGTTCTAGAACTTATGATTGATCCAGCTCGTTGGGATATTCCTACAAATGATGGAATTGCAAACCTTGTGAAAAGCGAGCCAGGGGTTCATGTTCTACAT
>JAWXBT010000216.1:0-8058 GCA_034440315.1 bacterium | reverse complement strand
GAGTTATGAGTATTTCAGAAAATAAAAAAAAAGCTCTTGGTATCGTACTAATCTTTGCAATTCTACTTTTAATAGCCGCTCCTGGTCCAGGACCAATCTGTAATGTAGACGTAATATCTGGAACTGTTTTTAGAGACTACGATTATAATGGAACTCGTGGATCTACAGAACCTGGAGAATTTAATATTTCAGTCCAAGCATTTGACTCCTCAGGTGCATTGCTTGCAACTACATCTACAATTGCTGATGGCAGTTATTCCTTTACCTTACCAATTGGTCCTTATCGAATTGAAGTAGGGAATATTCCAAATTTTCTTTCTGCAGGTTTTCATGGAGTTGATTCACTTACCACTGTTTTCACAACTAGTACTGGTAATTGTGCACTTTCGGTAGGAGTATCTAATCCTGCTCAATACTGTGAGGCGAATCCTAATCTTGTAACCCCGACATACATCTCAGGAGATCCTCTTTTGGGTGGAACCGCGAGTACATTTAAGAGTCTTATTAGCTATCCATATAATGCAACGGGAGAATCCGTCGATCCAAGTTATGTACCTGGACAGGTTTTGGCCATACAAAGTCAGACCGGAACAGTCTGGGGGGTTGCTTATCAAAGATCAACTCAGAAAATTTTTACTACAGCACTTGCGAAGCGCCATGCTGGTTTTGGCCCACTAAGTACTGGAGGTTTATATGTTACTGATTATTCCAATCCAGGTTCCCCAGTTACATCTCCATTTATAGATCTAAAAACTATCGGTATAAACACTGGTGTCGATCCAAGAATAGTTGGAGAACTTCCGGCAAATGCTGGAGATCCGAGTCAAGATCAACGTATTTTCCGAGGACTTGGAAAGTTATCCCTTGGTGATATTGAGATGTCGGAAGATGAAAAAACACTTTGGTTAATTAATTTAAATGATAGAAAACTGTATTCAATATTTATTGATTTACCTGCTGTTCTGCCAACATCTTCAGATGTCGCAAGCTATGTAATCCCAAACCCGGGTTGCCCAGATGGAGAATATCGGCCCTGGGCAGTGAAGATTCATGATGGTGCTGTCTATGTTGGAGTAACATGTACTGCTGAAATTTCTAGAAATGCTGCTGATCTTCATGCACATGTATTGAAGTTGCAAAGTGGTTCCTTTGTACCAGTTTTTGATTTTCCCTTAGATTACACTAAGGGTTTCGGAATTCATCCTGCTTTTAATCCCGTGCCAGATCCAGGGTATTTATGGAAACCTTGGGCCAGAAATTTGAATGATATCTCGGCCACATTTACTTCGGGTGATTTTATCGAATATCCACAAGCTATCTTGTCAGGATTGGAATTCGATTTTCGTGGTAATTTGATATTAGGTTTAATGGATCGAACAGGAAATTCTTTTGGTCCATTTAATCAATTATTTGGTGCTTTCTCATCTGTTTTTGTATCAGGCGGACCAAGTGCAGGAGATCTCTTACTCGGCTGTAACATGGGCGATGGAACATTCACATTAGAAAATAATGCTGCTTGTCCATTAGGTCCAAATGCTTCCTCCGGAGCAGGAAATTCTGAAGGACCAGGAGGCGGTGAATTCTTCTATCAAGAAATGTTACCTGGTGTTCACCAAGAGACTGCTCTTGGTGCTATCACTTATAAGTTCGGCACTGAAGAAGTTATTGCTCAGACCTATGATACATTTCAATTTGAAGATAATGGCAGTTCTACTTTTAGCTTGAATGATGGAGATGTCTTAAATAAATATCAAATCTACCAACTTGATTTCAGTAATCCAGCAGGAATTTTTGGTAAATCTATCGGTATCGGCGATGTTGAGATGTTATGTGATCCAGCACCTCAGGAAATAGGCAATTTTGTCTGGTTTGATGCGGATGCTGATGGAATTCAGGATGCCAATGAAATTGGTAAAGCAGGAGTTACCGTCAGTTTATATAATCAGTCAAATTCTCTAGTTGCTCAAACAATTACCGATTCTGAAGGTAGATATTACTTTTCAACAGCCAATGGAATTTTACCAACAACTGCGTATTTTATTAAGCTCGACAATACCGCAGATTTTGATCCAGGAGGACCTTTAAATGCAATGTCTCTCTCAGCTGCAAATACAGATCAAGATCAACGTGATTCAGACGCCATCTTAACTTCTGGATTTCCAACAATACAAATTACAACTGCGGCAGCAGGTATTAACGATCACACTTTTGACTTTGGATTTTTTACAACACCAGTATGTATTCCTAGTGTGGAGATCTGCGATAATATAGATAATGATTGCGATGGAGCTATTGACGAAGATAATTGTACTCAATCAACACCCTCTCCAAGTCCGTCCCCATCATTAAGTCCTTCTCCAACTCCGGATTGCCAAAATATTTCATTTACTGAAGAGATAAAACAGGTGGATGGAAACTCAGTGGCTTTATATATGTACGCTGAACAGATGGAACGTGAAGTGCAAAGGAGCAATAAATCAATTGAGGCTTTAAAGAAAGCTAAAAAGTTGTTGTCGAGTATTAATGCTCTACATGTCTCAATATGGAAAATTGCAAATCTTGAGTTGCCACAAACAACCTTAGTTTGCGTTTTAGCTTCTTCCTGTCCAAGCTATGATATATCTGCAACTGTTATAAAAACTGAAACTGAAACTAATCTAATGTATAAAAAGTTGGTTAAAATGGGTAAATTAACAAACACTAAACATAAGAAAACGATTCTTAAAGCTGCATTGAAAGTGAAGAAAAATACCGCGGCAACATTGACTGTTTTCCCTGATAAAATAATTAACTGCAATAATTAACTGCAACATGTAATAAAGGGCCTGTTGCGAAACTACCTCCGTTACGAGAAAAGAGAGATTTGAGCCGAGACTAGGAAATTGAGAGAGAAAACCGCAAGCATATTCACTGGGAGATGTTGAGGATTTTCTCTCGATGACTGACGAAGTTGCAGGCTAAAGATCTCTTTTTGCAGTAGGAGAGAGTTTCGCAACAGGCCCATAAAGATCGAGTTAAATTATTAGGCCTTTTTCATAAAAAAGTTTTTTATCTCTCAAAAGTAACAGGAGGAGCAAAGAGAGATTCAATATCATCTTTGCTTAATTTTAAAGGAGATACTCCACGATCATTAAGAAGTGCATCAACTAGTTTTGCTTTTTTCTCTTTAAGATCCATAATTCGTCTCTCAACCGAATTCTCAGTTACCATGCGATATACAGTTACTGCCTTTTTCTGTCCAATTCGATGGGCTCGATCAGCTGCCTGATCTTCAACGGCCGGATTCCACCAGGGATCATAAATTATAACGGTATCGGCACCTGTAAGATTCAATCCTGTTCCGCCAGCTTTAAGGCTGATTAGAAAAAGCCGTTCTTTATCATCATTGTTGAACTTATCGACTAAATCTTGCCGATCCTTAGTTCTACCATCTAAATACAGATATCCAATCTTTTGCTCATCTAACCAGCTTCTCATGATAGTGAGCATTGAGACGAATTGGCTATAAAGAAGGATCTTTCTATTTGATTCTAGTGCTTCCAAGATTAATTCTTGTAAAGCGTTAAACTTTCCAGAAGTTAACTCTTCGAAATCCTTAAATGCTTCAATCGATTTTGGATGGTTACAAATTTGACGCAATCGTAGCAAGGCCGCCAATATACAAATTGAAGCTCCTCTAATGCCCTTCTCCTCAATTTCTCCAAAAACTTGAGGACGAATTTCAGATAAAAGCTCCATATATAAAGCTTGTTGAGGAGGAGTCATTTCAACATGAACAACAGACTCTAATTTCGGTGGCAGATCCTTTTCAACTTCATTCTTTTTACGTTTCAGTATAAACGGCCGGACTCGATTGCGTAAATAAGTTGCGGCTTTTTGGCCATTTGGACCATCGAGAATTGGCTTTTCAAAATTTTTCTTAAAGAAATCAGCTGTGCCTAAGTAGCCTGGCATTAGAAAATCCATAATTGACCAAAGTTCCATTGGTCGATTTTCAGTTGGAGTACCAGTTAGTGCCAAGCGTCGATGAGATCTTATGTTCTTGGCGGCCTTGGTTGTTGCAGCTTGTTCGTTTTTAATGTTTTGGGCTTCATCTAAGATGAAATAGTTGTAAGAATTCTTTTCGAGTTCTCTATAATCTAGTCTTAAAAGAGCATAAGAAGTTACAATTAAATCATGTTCGGGTATTTGCTTATAAAGATCTTTTCGTTGTGGGCCATGCAGTACCAGTACTTTTAACTCAGGAGTAAATTTACGTGCTTCATATAGCCAATTTGTAATAATTGAGGTTGGCACAACAATTAATGATGGTTTTTTGTTACCTTGATCTTTTAAGTACTGCAAGAATGTTAGTGTTTGAACAGTTTTTCCGAGTCCCATTTCATCAGCTAAGATGCCACCAAAGCCGAATTCGCCTAGAAAGTTAAGCCAATAAAAACCTTCTTTTTGATATGGTCTAAGTTTTCCCTTGAATTTCTTAGGAATAGGTAGTGATTCAATCTCTTTAAAATTTTCGACCTTCTTTAAAAGATTTGTAAATTCAGTTGAGGCTTTAACTCTGATAGAAGTATCTTTATCTAAACCAGACAAACTGACAGCTTGGGCTGGTGATAGATTTGCTCGGATGGAATTACTCATCCAAAAACTTGAGCTAACTGTGCCTAAAACAGTCTTAAGTTGGGCTAAGCTGTTCCCTGGAACTCGAGCGTATGCTCCACCATCAAGTTGTACCCAACGATCACTATTATTATTTTGATTTTTAAAAATTGCGCTTAGTGGAATGTTAGCGTTGTTTTGGGTTAAGGCAACGTGACAATCGAACCAATCAACACCATCACTTGACCAATCCGTTTGATTTTCATCAGGCTGACTAACTGAAACATTCAAGGCCAAAGAGGTAAATTTTAAATTCTTCTTAATTTCTGTAAGTCCAACAGTTTCCCAGGCTGTGGGGAAGATAGTTGGTCCAGCTTCTATTAGATCTAAAGCTCGATCTCCAGAAATTCTAAATCTACGAGTGGCAGGATCGAAATCAAAGCCAACTTGGCTTAATATTTCAACTGCATCCTGCTCCTTAAGTCGATTTGGAAGATAGACCGTATCTCCATTTGCAGAACTTTCTGGATATTCAAAATCAATAATTGCGATGATATCTAAAGATCCGCCTGCATATGAAGGAGAGTTAGATCGCAGATCAACTTTAATTTTTGGATCGGCAACCTTAGATACGGGCATAAGATCTCGATTCGCGATCTTAATAAATTCACCTAACTTGGCATCCACTCCAAGTAATTCCACAAATGGTCCAGCCCGACCCTTTGAAAATGAAAGTGAATTTGAATGTGGAAAAAGAGCCACAATCCTGGAAGCTGTCGCTGAAAGCTTGTGTATTGTTGATCCAATCTTTGCCCAATGTGGACCAGTTCCGATAATTTCCACTTCAGCATCTTTCTCTTTAATGTCCCACTCCATGGCGACTTCAACAGCACTCTCTTCCCAGGTAATATTTAAAATGGCATTAATTACATCAGGAGAAAATTTAACTTTGCCCGACTTTGATTTTTTATCACTTAGCCAATTAACATTTTCATATTCTCGTAGAAGGCCTAGGACAATATCAATTGAGCGACTTCCGTTAATAAGCCACAGTTTATTTTCCTCGTCCCAAATCCCATCATGTGAGATCTTCTCTAAAAATAAAGTATCCAAAGTTCTTGATGAGGCCAACCAGCCTCGTTCAAAAGTACTAGGGATGAAAATTTCACCATCTATTTTCGGTTGAAGTGCCAAGCCTTCGTTTTGAACTTTTAGAAATACTTCAAGGGATGCTTTTGTTTCGGCAGTAGAAGTTAATAAGCCTCCACTAACTATCTCTTTGATTGTTAAAGATATTTCTTGAGGAGTTGAGGCATAAAATCGAGTAATATTTTGATTGTCATCAAAACCAGCACCAGCATCAAAAATTCCTAGATCTTGTGCGGCCCATAAGAGTGCAACCGAGTGAGCGCACCATTCGGTACCATGCTTAACACAGGTGCAAGAGGGTTCGATTTGGGTTGGAGCAATAACATAAAGACAAACGCTTTGAGATTCTTCTTCAGTGTCTTTTACATAGCCGCGAATTTTGGCACCGTCTTTGTAAAATTCATGAACTGAAGATTTAGCAGCGAGTGAGATTCCATGATCGATGATATCTTGGGGAACAACTCGACGAAGAAATTCAACTGTTTTTTCTTGATGTGCAGTTTGGATATTGGACATCTGCGAAGTGTATCATGCGTTGATTCATTATGAAATGGATTGTGTTAAGAGTGTTTGTTTAAAAAAATCAAACACTCGAAACTACCTCAACTTACTCTAAAAGCCCAGTGGCTTTTAGAAATTTAATTAGCCAATTCTCTTTTTTAGATTTCAGGCCTTTGCCGTCTTTCTCCTCTTTCTCTTCTTTCTCTTTTTTCTCCCCAGGTTTCTTCTTTGTAGGAGTAGAGCCTTTTTTATCTTCAAGTCCCAATAGTTCCAAAACCTTATCAATAATTAAATCAATAATGGTTTTGTTATTTTTATTGTCCTGATCCTGATTTTTTTCTTTATCTGTCCTAAGCCTAGCTTCGGCTTCAAGGACGTCATTGATATTTTCTTTAACCCAAGCCCTAGATTTGGCTTCTACTTCTTGAGAAACAGCTCCAATACCAAATTTTTCTTTTACTTCGCTAGTGATGTTTTCGTAGACTTCATCTCTTTTTGAAGAGATCTCCTCAAAGGAAGGTGACGTATCAATATGGCTCTGTTTAGAGACATCTTTGGAAGCGTCTTGAACAATCTTTTCAATTGCCTTGGCTTCTTCTGAACTTATCTCTGGTCTTGCAGATGGTAGTGAAACCTCTCTAGCGATCTCTTTGCATTTTTCTGTGAAAAATAGATCTCCAGAGACCTGCGGCTCCGCAATTGTATCGCTCGGTTTTTTCTCTAGCTCTATACTTGAAGTCACTGCACCAAAGTCTCCTCTATAGAGTTATGCCTCTTTATAGTTATGATAGAGGAGAAGCCAAAGTTATCAAAGATTTAAATTGACTATATTCCCAATAAATATCAAGAGGTTAGCTTTTGGTGCAACCCAACTTTTGTTAATTCATGCTTTTTGATTCATTAAGAATTTAAAGACTTAACCTATGAGAAGATGAAAGATTGAGAATATTAAATAATATGATATAATATCTCGTATTATATGAAAATACATATTAACGGAGATAAAAATGACTGAGCCTGATAAATCTACAGTTACATTTCGAGTGGATGTTGAAAAAAAAAACGCGATTGACTCCATCGCCGCAAGTCTAGAGCGAGATAGAAGTTATGTAATAAACGAAGCCATTAGAAACTATATCGAACTTTATGAATGGCAGTTAAGCCACATTAAAGAAGGAGCTCGACAAGCAGATGCCGGTGACTTTGCAAGTGTGAAGCAGGTCGAAGCTGCTTTTGCTAAATTTCGTAAATGAACTAATGAAATGAAAATTATTTGGACTAAGTTAGCACTCTCTGATCTTGATGCCGCGTATTACTACATTTTTGAAGCTTACTCAGATGCTGCAAGAAGTGTAATCGAGAGAGTTGAAAATATCCTGGAGTCATTAAGACAACAACCTGAAATGGGTCGTTTGGGTAGAGTTGAGGGGACAAGAGAGCTTGTGATGCCTTCATTACCATTCATAATTCTATATCGAATCAAAAAGAAGGAGATTCATATTCTAGCTTTCTTGCACGCCTCTCGTAGATGGCCAGAGACGCTTTAAGAGGCTAGTTAGCGGTCTCACTCCATCAATGGTTGGGACGGGGAGCTCTGATCCGCGGAGGTCGGTTCTGCTGCAAATCTTAGTTTTAAAGTTTTTGGAATTATGAAGGATTCAAAAGTTGCTTAACTGCGGTGGAGTTCTCTACGACGGTACGCAAAACCTTATCGGGCCTGTTGCAAAACTCTCTCCTACTGCGAAAAGCGATCTTTGGCCTGCGACATCGTCAGTCTTCGAGAGAAAAGCCTCAACATATCCAGAGGATATG
>JAWXBT010000215.1:0-5753 GCA_034440315.1 bacterium | reverse complement strand
CACTATTACTGTATATATTGTTATAAATGAAAAAAATTTAAATAGTGTCTTCATACAAATTTTATATTCAAACTTATTTATTTTTCAGTACTTGCTAAAAATTTCACTCTCCATTCTCCTTGATCCCCAACTACAAGATTCTTAAAGTAGCCAACAAACTCACCATCCTCGAGTTGCTTACCTGTGATTTGCAATACAAAACCATTGGCAGAAAGTTTGAGAGGATCTCCTTCTTTTAATCCTAGAGTTGAAACTAGGATTGGTTGCCAGCCTTCAATTCCAACAATAACAGCTATGCGCTCTTTTTCGGCAAATGAGATAAGTGTTAGAGCAAGTTTAGTTTCGGGATATAAGCCATGTATTTCACCGTGATAAATACCGGAGCTTAAAAGAGGGAAAGCTGAACGAGAGATTCCAGATTTTGGAATTAGTGGTTCATCAGAGGAAGGTTCTTTCTCAACTTCTGAAGATTCAGAAGGAAGTGAATTTTCATTCTGGAATTTTGCTTTTGGTGTAAGTTCTCTTTCGATTACTTGGCTTTCTCCTGAGAAACGATAGTAAATAGCAAGCAATAACAGGGCAAAAATTATACCTACAACAGGAATTCTTTTTTTGGCAGAAACATCAAACTTGTTTATTGGAATTTTTCCAGAAATAATATCTCTAATATCATTCTTAACTTTTAATTCTGGATCTGCTGGCTCAACAGATCGAAGGTTAAGAATATCTTTTGTTATTAGCGGAGCTTGGGTATCTGATTTAGGTAAATATGTTGGGATATTCGGTACATCTAGTAGGTTACTTACAATTGATCCCTGGTTTTTTTGCTCATCACTTTGGTTATTAATTGAGGGAGTTGCGAATGAACGAGAGTAGTCTTCTGTAGAATCAATAAGCTCTTCTTTTTTAATTACTGGATTTAATTCAATTGGAGCAGGTGTATTAGAGAGAGTTCTACTTATAGCGGCCATGGCAGAACTTTCACCAAGTGCAGAATGTTTTTCTAGAGCTGGCGTTTTTGTAATTGTAGGTGAAACATTTGGGATAAATTCTTTTGTCTTTGTAGACTCAGTAATTACTTCTACTTTAGAAACCAATGGAGTATTGGTTGATTTAGTAATTTTTGGTGAATGAGAAGCGACTTTATTATTGCCAGATATAAAATCAAGGAGTTCTTCTGAGGATTTTGGTCTGTCTTCTTTAGAATAAGCCAAGCAAAGCATAATAGCCTTAGCAAATTTATCTGGAATGCCAGGTACAATAGAAGTGATTGCTTTTAAATTCTCATCTTTTCTTGCTTTAAGTTGATCAATTAAATTGATTTTATCGAAAGGATGAATACCAGTCAGAAGTTCATAAAAAGTAACACCAAGTGAGTAAAGATCTGCTGCTTCCTTATATTCAATTCCCTCTAGAACTTCAGGGGCCATGTAGCTAAAAGTGCCAACACCTTTTTGTAGTTCGGCAATTGAAGATTCATCCCCAGGCAGCACTGCTACTCCGAAGTCTGCTAATCTAATTTCACGATCGTTAATAACCAGAATATTATCAGGCTTAATATCGCGATGGATTATTCCCGATTTATGGACTGCACAAAGTGCTTCCACTGTTTGTCTAAAAAATCTTTCTGCCTGAGCAACTGGCAATTTACCGTCATGACTGGAAATGTATTTTCTTAAATCTCCCTCAGCAGCATATTCCATTGAGAGATAGCATAGAGAATCGATGGAGTGAAAATCTTCGATGCGTACAACATATTTATGTCGTGCTGCAACCATGGCCAATGCTTCTTTCCTAAGTTTTTCACTTAGTGAAGGACCACTTTGAGTTTTGCTATTTTGATTTACAAGAACTTTGAGGGCAACTTGTGTATCAGGAGAAGTTGCGTTCCGAGCATGATAGACTACGCTCTGAGATCCGCGGCCAACAATGCCGACTATCTCAAACCGTCCGTCAAAAATTCGTTTCGTTTTAGCGGATTGAACCATTAAAAACCGTTACTCTTATAAATCGATCAGAATTATAATATTTTACTCCTCGTAGCACCGACCAAAGATCAGGCGAAGTAGAACGAATTCTGGCACGAAATTGTCAAAAGATACTAATCAAGTTCTGTATCCCTATAAGTTATTGGTAAAATTTCGCTTATTGTCGCATAGAGAAGGCAAAAATAACCAATAAATGAGGCTTAATTTAATACGAAGAATGCCTAGGAAAATTATTCTAATTCATCAGGGGGTAAATAAATCGAACAAAGCAAGGTGATTAAAATATTAACTTTTTCGTATCGCGCAGCCAAAACCATATCGGTTTTGTAATTTATTTGAACGGTTATTTTTATCACCCTGATTTTACTCCTTAAATTCACCCCTGAGGGGCTTTTGACTTTATTTGTGGTTTATTATTCTGAGTGGTTTCTTTGAATGCTTACAAATTATTTATCTTAGCTGCAATTGACCTCAACCTTAAATTTGTCTAAGTTGCAGCAATTACAGCAAAAGATCTTGATTAATGCACCCGTAGCTCAGTTGGATAGAGCACCTGCCTTCTAAGCAGGGGGTCCCGTGTTCGAATCGCGGCGGGTGCGCCATTTTCTGTATTAATTTCAATAGAAGAGCCAATCGGTTCTTAGCCTTTTCTTGCGCCAGAAATAAATTTGAGTATGGTAGGGCCATAATTATGCAAGTGGTTTCAATTGCTTCGATTTCAAATTAAAGAATAACCATGTCAAATATTCTCGTTATTGTAGAGTCGCCAACAAAAGCAAAGACTATTAGTAAGTTCTTAGGCAAGGATTACACCGTATTGGCTTCCTACGGACACGTTAGGGATCTTCCAAATAACGCTTCTGAAATTCCTGCTGCAATTAAAAAAGAAAAGTGGGCCAGACTTGGTGTAAATGTTGATAATAATTTTGAAGCTCTTTACGTAATCCCAGATACTAAAAAAGAAAGAGTAAAAGATTTAAAAGCGGCTCTTAAAGATGCAGATCTTCTACTTCTTGCAACGGACGAAGATAGAGAAGGTGAATCTATTAGTTGGCATCTGCTCGAAGTTTTAAATCCTAAAATTCCAGTTAAAAGACTCGTTTTTCATGAAATTACAAAAGAAGCCATTAAGCATGCTATCGATACCGCTCGCTCAGTCGATGAAAATCTTGTTCGTGCCCAAGAGACCCGTCGGATTGTTGATAGACTTTATGGTTACTCCGTAAGTCCAATCCTTTGGAAAAAAATGGCACCTCGTCTAAGTGCTGGCCGTGTACAAAGTGTTGCTATGCGTCTCTTAGTAGAGCGTGAGAGAGAACGTATCAAATTTAGAGCAGCAAGTTTTTGGGATCTAAAAGGGGTATTTAATAAAAAGGGTGACAGTACCTTTTTTGATGCCGAGCTTACCAATGTTGGCAATAAACGTGTAGCTTCAGGGAAAGATTTTGATCCTGAAACAGGTAAATTAAAATCAGCTGATGATGTTGTTCTTTTGGATTCCGAGAAAGCTAAGGCTTTAATCCAAAAACTATCCACAGAGACCCCAATAGTAAGTGAAGTAGAAGAAAAACCTTATACTCAGAAGCCTTCGCCTCCATTTACAACTAGTACTTTGCAACAAGAAGCAAACCGAAAACTTAGCTTTGCTGTTAAGCGCACAATGTCAATTGCACAGCAGCTCTATGAAAATGGATTTATTACATACATGCGTACTGACTCCACAACTCTTTCTCAAGAAGCCCTTGAGGGATCAAAGAAAGTTATTGCCAGAGAGTTTGGTACAGAATTTCTGCCATCTGAATCCCGAACTTATCAAACGAAAGTTAAAAATGCTCAAGAAGCTCACGAAGCTATTCGTCCATCTGGCAGTGATTTTGTTCATCCTGATGATGTAAAAGCAAAATTAGGTCCCGAAGCTTCTCGTCTTTATGAATTGATTTGGAAACGGACATTAGCCTCTCAAATGAAAGATGCTAATGGCACAAGAATTTCTGTCAAGATCGATGTGGGTGATTCTCAATTTAGAGCCTCGGGAAAAACAATTTTATTCCCAGGATTTTTAAGAGCCTATGTTGAGGGTAGTGACGATCCAGAACAACAATTAGCTGATCAAGAACGAATACTTCCAGTTCTGACAAAAGGCGAGAAAATTGCAGTTAAAGAGATTCAACCTTTAGAACATACTACTCAGGCTCCAGCTCGATATACTGAAGGAAGTTTAATTAAAGAGCTTGAAAAACGGGGCATCGGTAGACCAAGTACATGGGCTACAATTGTGGATGTTGTTCTTTCAAGAACATATGCTTTTAAAAAAGGTGCGGCCTTGGTGCCAAGTTTCGTGGCAATGGCAGTTACAAATATGTTGGAGGTGCATTTCCCAACTCTTGTTGATTATGCTTTCACTGCAAGGCTAGAGGATGAACTTGATAATATAGCTGGTGGCGGAGCAGATAATGTTACTTACCTAAAGAGTTTTTATTTTGGCAATGGTCATGCTGGACTCAAGCAACTAATAGAAACAGGGGAAGAGAAGATTGATCCTCGTTTAGTTTGTGGAATTCCAATCGGACTTTTAGAAGATGGTAAGGCTGTTGAAGTCAGAATAGGTAAATTTGGTCCATACTTAAGTGATGGAGAGCGAAAAACAGGAATGCCTGATGGACTTTCTCCAGATGAATTAACTATGGAGAAGGCAAGTTCAATTTTGATTGAAGGTGCAAAAGGCCCACAAGCTCTTGGAATGGATCCAGCAACTAGCAAACCCGTTTATGCTAAATCAGGAAGATTTGGTCCATACATTCAGCTCGGTGATGTAAAAGAGGGCGAAGATAAACCAAAAATGACCTCGCTTTTACCCGGCATGACACCAGAGAGCATGACATTAGAGATTGCTTTGAAGCTTTTTGAATTTCCAAAAGTAATTGGAAAAAATCCTCAAAATAATGAAGATATTCTTGCTTCCAATGGACGATACGGTCCTTATATTAAATGTGGAACAGATACTCGAAGCATTCCTCAAGATGAATTCTCACTTTTAACTCTTAGCCTTGAACAAGCTCTTGATCTTCTTTCTCGTCCAAAAACTAGAAGAGGTCAGACTGCTAGAGTAACAGCTCCAATCAGAGAAGTGGGTAAACATCCAGTCAATGAACAGATGATGGTGATTAAAGCCGGAAAATATGGTGCCTACGTAACTGATGGAAAAATTAATGCCTCACTTCCAAAAGGATCGGATCCTCAACAATTAACAATAGAGGAAGCCGTTCATCTATTAGAAGCTCGTGCCGCAAGGATTGCTGCTGATGGTGGAAAACCAAAAAGAGGTCGAGGCGGACGCGGAGCTAAAAAAACTGCTGCTGAACCAAAGGCAGCTAAAAAACCAAAGACTGCAAAGAAGGCTAAAAAAGCTGAGCCAGAGGCTTAGAGGTATTTAAAAAGCCTAGTTAACAATATTAAAGGCAGTCTTTCTTCTTTACTTGCCTTGAGCTAAATTACAGGCTTAATCTCTTTATTTGGTCGACTTATGAGCGAATACGCTGGAATAGTAGTAATGACAATTGTAGTGGCTGGTTTTTTAGTCACTATGCTAATCCTTTCTTCAGTACTTGGTCCCAAAAATAAGACAGTAACAAAACAACTTCCTTTTGAATGTGGCTCGGTAGCAGTTGGAACGGCTAATCAGAGATTCAATGTACAGTTCTATTTAGTTGCGATGCTTTTTATTCTTTTCGATATCGAAATTATTTTTATGTATCCTTGGGCTGT
>JAWXBT010000214.1:0-4134 GCA_034440315.1 bacterium | reverse complement strand
TATATATACTACGACATAAAATATATTTCCAATGACAACACTAGAATCTGTGGACATAATTCAAAGCAAGACTCCTTCTACTGGGATGATCCGCCTTACACATTTAATTTACGCACTACATGCTATAAGTGCTTTCGCCGGAATAGTCGGCGCTGCAACCGTGATAGGAATGTTTGTCTTCGGCTGGCCATCTTTGATCGCCGTAATACTTAACTATGTTGAACGTAATAATGTCCGCGGCACCTGGCTTGAGTCGCATTTTCGTTGGCAGATTAGAACCTTTTGGTTTACTGCTGCATGGGGTCTATTAAGTTTTATTCTATTTGTCACCCTAATCGGTATAGTGGTGGCGTTGCCGCTTATCTTTATTGTTGGGGTCTGGGTGGTGTATCGTGTTATTCGCGGATGGCTTCAACTTATTTCGCAGCAACCTATTGCTGTAGCGTCGTGACATTAAGGGAATTTTAATTTGGCATTTTTATGGTGCCAGCCACCCAATAATCCACAAAGAAAATAGCATCCAAAATTCAAAGGTCATTTCAGGTAATTAACACTCCCAACTTTAAATTCATTAAATCAATGCATCGTAGTTTAACTTCTTTAAAGTAGAATATTCCACTGTCGG
The DNA here is from genome assembly GCA_034440315.1 of bacterium. Classification (GTDB taxonomy): domain Bacteria; phylum Bdellovibrionota_C; class UBA2361; order UBA2361; family J135; genus JAWXBT01. The sequence goes on along the minus strand of JAWXBT010000214.1, from coordinate 3,509 downwards.
CACGTAAGATAAGTTCTTTGGTCGGGTGGCTGGCACCTTAAAATGCAATATTCCACTGTCGGCACGTAAGTTAAGTTCTTTCATCGGGTGGCTTTCGTCGGGTGGCTGGCACCTTAAAATCACCATAAAATCAGTAAATTTAAAAAGAAGAACATTTCAGGTTTGCAAAAAAAGACCACAAGAAGTTCCAAACAAATATATTTGGAACTTCTTTTAATTAATTTCTCAGAAATTAATTATCCTTTTTAAAGGTGTCGTCGATCGATTCTCCTGCTTTTTCTAATGGACCTTTCTTTTTTAATGGTGCATCGCCATCCTTAACATTATCAATTATTTCATCCACTCTCTCTCCTGCTTTTTCGGCAGGACCCTTTTTCACACATCCTACTGAACCAATCAACGCAATTATTAATAAAGATGCTAAATATTTTTTCATGTTATCCAATATATAATTAAAATTATCCTATTACAAAAATACTATGAGAATCATAAATTAGTTAAGATTCAAAATTAACGTCTCTTCTTTTTACGATCATCAGTTTCATGGCCAATTACTCCACCGCCTGCAGCACCAAGTGCGCCTCCAATCACAGTCCCTCCAACACCCGGAGAAAATATATTACCAACTACAGCACCAGTGCCACCGCCGATTACAGCTCCTCGCTCAGTTCTATCTAATTTGTCCCATGTAGAGCAGCCTGAAAGCATTACTGCTAGACATGATACTAAAATTTTAATTTTTGTTTTCATTTTCAACACCTCTTAATCTTATTGATCTTATTAATCTTAATTAGATCAAAATAAACTTTAACTTTAGAAATGAGTATGATTTTGATCGTATTCTGAACTTCCTGTTTTCCTGTTTTAATAATACTCATTATAAGTGATAAATATGGACGGAATAACTAAACAACTTAGTAATCTACTCTGAAAGCAGGCAACCTGGGAATTCCTCTCGTTTCAACTTCTCGAAGTTTTTTCTATAGTCCAGATGAGTTTTTTCACATGTAATTAATTTCGATCTGCCTTTGCGGCAAGGAAATGTTTATGCAGTTAAAAGAATGTCTTACCCCAGCAATGCAGCAATAAATTCATCAAGCTCATCTTTAACTGCTTTTTTCTGCTTTGCCATTTTACTCTTTGAAGTACTACTATTTTTAACCGATTTGATTAAAGCATTAAGCTTTTTTGAAATGCTTTCAATTTTCTCGTCTAATTCTGACTTGGTAAAAGAATTACCATTTTCCGGATAATCTTCAGCGAGAGTTTTTATTTCAGAGAGAGTTTTTTTAGCATTTTTAACATTTAATGAAGAACCCTTTCCTGCCTGATTTTTTAGTTTTTTAGCTTTTTCATAAAGACCTTCTTCGGGCAAACAATCCATAATGTCATTATCATTGTCATCAATATCCAAATTCCCACAGCCGCACGCTCCAGGCGCAGTCTTAACCACATCGTCTGGGCATCCGTCATTGCAATCATATGTTTCATCTAAATCAGTATCAGCATCGGCAATGCCACAACCACAAATACCTGCTGAGATCTTTCCGGGATCATTTTGACAAGCATCGGTACAATTCGGTGTGCCATCACTATCAGTATCTGTTTCAGCAACTCCACAACCGCACACACCTACAACAATTTTTCCCGGATCATTTACACATGCATCATTGCAATTTGCTGTGCTGTCACCATCAGAATCGGTATCGGCGACACCACAACCACAAATGCCGGCAGTTAACTTTCCAGGATCGCTTGAGCAAGCATCATTACAATTTGCTGTACCATCGCTATCGGAATCTGTATCAGCGATTCCGCAGCCGCATTGACCAGCTGCTGATTTAAGCGGATCGATTGGGCATCCGTCTAAAGAATTCAGTATTCCGTCTTCATCTCGATCAATATCAAAAGAGATCTGTCTAAGATGGGCGCCCAGTCCGCTTTTGATAGTAGCTTTATTACTTCCATCAGGATCTGCACTCCGAATGGAGCCTCCCCGAAGAGTCCAGTAAATTTTGTTAGTTATTGAATTAAAAGTTACGTGGTTAACGTCGAACTCCGAAGTAACGATTTGGGTAAGACCGGAACCGGTGAGAGTGGATAGTTGAATGGCATCACTGTAATAATCTGCAATATACATCTTATTACCTGTCACATTTAATGCAATTGATATGGGATTATTTAATCCACTCGAAATTACAGTTGATTGATTTGTCCCATCTAGGTTCATCTTAAGAACCGTGTTGTCGTTAGGAACAGTGAAATAAACTTTTGAATTTTGAAGATCGAGGTCTAGACCGCCGGTGCCGCTAGATCCGGTGTAAAGTGTTTGAATACTGGATCCGTCAACATTAGCTCGCCGAATTGTCGTACCATCTAAGGTTGTCCAGTACATTTTACCCTGTGCAACATCGAGTTTGATATGCCATGGAAGAGATTGACCGCTTACCAAATTTTGAACACTCGATCCGTCAAGATTTGATCGTTTAATATTCCCGCTGCGATCACTCCAATAAAGTTTTAGATTGATTAAATCAAGGGCACTCGCTATAGCGCCGCCGGAAAGATTTGAGCCTGTTAGAATGTCAGTCGCAGTGACACCATCAAGCGTTACACGCCCGATCCTATTTGTACCCGAACCAAACGCATACTCCTGTGACCAAAAGATCTGATCAATACTTTGAGCCTGAGCTGAAAAAGGCAAAATCATGCCCATCAGAAATAAGGAGGTAATGAATATCTTAATATATTTGCAATTCAATTGAATTCCCTAAACCTTTTGGCTCGTTTTCGATGTTTTCCAGATAATTCTTTAATATCTTTCTTTATTTCGTCCAGAATCGATGAAAATGTAAGGTGATTGTTAAACGATTTTTAAAAAGGGCTGTTTTAAGGAATTAATTGGGGGAGTTTCAAATTCTTGGATTTTTTTTGCATTCTTGAGATTTTAAGGCATAGGAATAATTACTAGGGGGTTTTGATTCTATGTGCAGGGTTCTCATCTAGCGGCTAACTACCAAAAAATTTTGTCTTTCTCTGCAGCCACTCGTTAACTTGCAAAATCAAGTCGCTAATATTCTTTGGCAAAGCGGATCCGATTGCTTGAGGGTTCGCCAAAACATGGCGTTGCCAAAGTTGCTGTATCTGTTCCAACTCGCCTTCTGAGAATATTGGTAACAGCGACATGGGCGTGTCAAGCTGCCGGTGATGCTGTAGCTTTGGACACCAATCCGTTTCTTCAGGAGAAGATTGTAGTAAAAGCAATAGCCAATAAATATGCACTTGCTGTTGAAACAACATTGGAAGAGTTCAGAGATCTATTTCCGGAAGAGAGTCCAGTACAAAGAATTAGTGTTCCGAAATTGGGTCAAGATGGCGTTTTCATGGAAGAGCATGAATATTTAGGTGCAGTAACATGGGATTATCAAAACCGCTCAGAGGAAGGCTTTACCCTCTACGAGAATGGCATTCTTACTGTCGGCCAATTGGCCACTGTTTTAGCAAATGGG
>JAWXBT010000213.1:0-3974 GCA_034440315.1 bacterium | reverse complement strand
GCGAGTATGTCGGAGCTAACTGCATTACGTCGAAAAAAAAGGTGTACAATCTAAGCACACGCAACGAAGACGGAGATAAGCTTCCGCTAGATGAGGCAAGCCTCCTAGATGTCGAGATGTTATGCATTCTGTGTAATGCCACTGATAAAACACAAAAACCCTTCATCCGCCGTGCAACGGATTTTTGCAAACGAGTCTTTGAAAAAGATGATCCTACCGCATATTTCAAGGGAGTGTTACGCAAGGAAGTACGCCGAATTCTGCAAATGTCGGACAAGATTAAAACGTTTCAAGTGTTAGATTATTTGAGAGAGGTATTACCTCCTATTGTTGAGGACGATATAGAACTTGATATCGTTGAAGATCTTGAATGGCACAACCAGCATAACGGTTTCAAAATTAAGAATGGTAATAATGCCTTTCTGGATTCAGATCCGGAGTTGATTGAGGATACTCGACTCTACAAACATGTAGATGAATTTGAATTTGATTCCGACATTGTTTCTAAGATTATAAAATTTCTATACCTGCAACTAATAAATGACGTTCTGAGCAATCGTGCCCAGAATGACCATATCGCACCGGCCATAAGTAAGCTTAAGAGCAAACAGAAAGATATCGACAAGATCTTTGATACGTCAGAGTCTAATAAATTATGGGCAAGCAATTTTCTGGTGATCAATCTCAACCACATTAATCTGGATATGAAGAAGACAATTCCGCTTCTTTTGTGCAAGAAAGTATACGCAGACCACAAAAAGGCCGCCAATAAGAAGTCTCTCACAATAATCGTCGACGAGGCCCACAATATCCTTTCCACAGAATCCTTTCGTGAAGCTGAAAGCTGGAAAGATTATCGTTTAGAAACTTTTGAGGAGATAATTAAGGAGGGCAGGAAGTTTGGAGTTTTTGTTACGATTGCCAGTCAGAGACCCAATGATATTTCGGCTACAATAACCTCGCAGGCACACAATTATTTCATACATCGGCTCGTGAATCAGAAAGACCTTCTTACAATTTCCAATGCGGTCTCCTACATAGATAGAGTTAGTGAAGAGTCCATACCAACACTTCCCACAGGGACATGCATTTTTAGTGGTGTAGCAAGTCAAATGCCTTTGAAAATCGCTGTAACTGAACTGGATGAGAAGTTTAAACCGTCGAGCCATACTCTGAAGTTTGCTGTAATAGTTCCAGAGCGGTAAAGAGTGGCAATTTAAAGTTAGAAATTAACTTTAGATTAGACCTTGGAGGTTTTCGGGAGACCTCGAAAATTATAGCACAGCATATTCCGCCAGTTAGCTGCTCCCCAACAATCCGCCCCCAACTTCATTTTGAAATGTCCTGAAATTTCTAGAAATGTTCTGAAATCTGGTAGCTCTCCGCTAGGAGCGATTGAATTACTATTCAGGGGTAACCGGTTACCGCACGTCAACGGTTTTCATCTGTAGGTGTTAATAACAAAATTCTCTTTTCTGGAGGGCAGGGAAGTTCCCCTCCAAGCAATCTTACAGATCAGGTCGATATGTACGATACTCAGTTTGGAATTTTGCAGATTGCTGTTCTATGAGTGGTTAGAGCTGGATTGACAGTTACTTTTTGCGGCACCAAGGCTCTTTTTGCAGGTGGCTGCCACTTCCGATCAACGTAAGATCTGTAACTACTGTCTTTCTGATGTTGTGGACATTTAGCACTGGTCAGTGGATCCAAGCGCAACTTTCTCAACCGAGTAGTACCATCTTCGATCGTGTAAATTATACCTAAGAAAGTTCACCACGCCCCTAGGTTCATTTTTAGAGATCTTTGCCTCAACGAACTGGTTAAAAAAGCCTATTACATACTTGTCTTTTGATTTTAATGGAAACAATAGTTCATTCAGCTCGTAGATTTCCTAATTAGGAATAGGGACGACCTCGTTATTAGTAATGAAATAAACGTTTAATATTTGATTGCCAATTGTTCAAAAGCATAGTCTTGAGATGCTCTCTCAAAAGAGATAATCTTAATTTGCAAGCTAAATTGTAATTATTATTTATAAATAGCTTCTTTTTTCTATCTGAATTGAGAGTAAAGAATGAGATCAGCATTATCAAACAAATTTTCTATCAGAGACGCTAACACCAAAGATCTTGATATAATAGCTTCTTTTTTTTTGGACCTTCATAAAGTGCATATAGAGCGTTATCCTCATATTTTTCGTGATATGAGTTTGTTTGAAGCAAGAAAATTTCTTGAGGATAAGTTAGTAGATCGTAGCTGCTTTGTTAGAGTTGTTTCCTTAACTTCAGATGTAGTTGGTTATTCTCTTTCTCGTTTAAAATCGGTTAAAGAGAGTGCTCTTGTTTGGCGCAGGGAGACCTTATTCCTAGATCATATTTTTATTTCTAACAAAGTACGACGCACGGGTGCTGCGCGACTTTTAATTGAAGATTTGTCAAAAATTGCAGAAGAATACAAAGCTAAATATTTAGAGACAGATGCATGGGATTTGAATCAACAGGCATTTTACCTCTTCGATAACACTGGTTTTCGAGCAATGAATACGTTTTTGTATTTGAAGGTTTAGATTGAACTAATAACAGTTATTCATTCTACTGAAGTCGATAAAAACAGCTCGAACGCAATGGAGAAGCCACTAATCCGAAAAACGACCAGTATACTGGTATAGTCGACTTTTCAAGACCAAAAATACCAACAATCTTCATTAATTACAGGCTTAAAGCCAGATAGCTTGGTTTATTTGCAGAAGTCCACATATGTGATAAAACGATGGTTTGTAATCTGAAAGGTTTTGTTGATGCATATGAAAATTGACTTATTTATCTGGATTTCATGTTTCACAGTAACGAAAGCTTTAGAACCACTGGGCCAGCATGGTCTTCGCAAGATGCTTCGCTAACGGAGCCCTTATCAAATGCCGATCTGTCACAGTTAGAACTTAGACGAATCCTAGAAAGACTTTTTCTTGATCCAACAGGGTCAAATATTCAGGTTATGATGGACTTAACTAAGGACGCTCTTAGTTCAATTGTGTTCCGTCGAGTTCAGTCTATCGCTCAGGGTAGTTCAATTCTTAGTCTTCCGCTCGTAGAAATTGCACAAGAAGCTGTAATACCAATGGAAGGCCTAAACCCGAAAGATTTACTAATGGGCTTAGGTGAAATGACAGCTGGTACATTGGATGCTAGAGATGTGTACACTGCAAAGAATATAATCCCAAATGTTGTATTTTCTTCCTTGTCGGCACATCTTGCAATATCACTATTAATGGCAAACGGGGTTACTGGTGAGGATGCTGGAGCTGCACTTAATGCCGAGGTGGCAGTATCGTCTGCTATGGCCCGACTTGCGGGATATGATCCATTCAAAGCAGCTGGACTCTTCACTTTTGGAGGGACCGGTACAAACATGTATGCAATCAAGCTAGGTCTTCAAAAAGCAGCACCAGATCATCAATTATATGGAGTTCCTGATGATGTTTACATTATTACCTCATTAGCTGGCCATTATTGTCATCTTACAGCTGCTATTTGGCTCGGTATTGGATCAGAGAGATGTCTTAAAGCTAAAACAAATGAAGATCAGACAACAGACTTAAAAGATTTAGAGTCCAAGTGTAGAAATATTCTTAAGATGGGAGCAAAGCTTGCCACTATCATAGCTTCAGGCGGAACAACATCTAATTGTGCAATTGATGATATTGAGCAAATTGTTCACTTGCGGGACACTTTGGTTAAAGAATATTCCTTAAATTATGTTCCACATGTACATGTTGATGGTGTTATTGGATGGGCTTTCCTCAATTTTAAATCTTACGATGTTGATACTAACCCACTGTGTTTTTCGGACGACACATTATCACAGATCCGTCATTTGGTTTTACGTTCTTCTATGTTTGCCGTAAGCGGTCAAAATTTAACGTCCTATTTTGACCGCTTACTAATAAACCACAATTTAAATATTCATCGAAGGTC